>CAZNIX010000025.1:0-21165 GCA_964573125.1 uncultured Thermoanaerobaculia bacterium | reverse complement strand
CTGCGCCACCGCCGGTTCCTCGCCGGCACCACCGCCGGCGGCGCCGGCGACCGCACGGTGTGGCTTCAGGCGGCCCCGCGCGCGGCACCGGGAGGCGCGGGGTGGTAACGGCCCGCGGCCGGCGCCGCCGGTCCGAGTCGGGCCACGCGCTGATCTTCGCCCTCGTGGCGCTGCTGATGGTGTCGGTGGCAGGCGCGCTGCTCGCCGGGAGCCTCCTCCTCCACCTGCGCGCCGCCCGCCACGAGGCCGAGGACGTCCGCCTGGCCGCCCTCGCCGACGCCGCCGTCGCCGCCTCGCTGGCCGAGCTGGCGGCGAGCCGGGCCAGCCGCGGCCTGATCGAACGCGAGTTCGGCGGCGGCAGCATCGCGAGCGCCATCGACCGCCCCGCACCTGGGTGGGCGGTGGTTGTCGCGCGGGCCGTCTACCGCGGCCGCGCCCGCCGGGTCCGCGCCGAGGTCCGGCTCACGGCCGCCGGGCCGCGGGTGGTCGCCTGGCGGCCGCTGCCGCCGACCGCCGGAGTTTACTGATATCACGACTGCGTCCTTCGTCCTGGGAGGCGAGGCGAAGGACGGGCCTCTCGGCGGCACGCGATGAGTGGCCTGCGGAGGCGACGACGCGGTTCGACCTGCCGTCGAACGGGGCGGCTCACCCCCGGTGGCGCCGGAGGAGCGGCAGGACCGCTTCCATGCCCTCGCGCTTGGCGCGGGCCTCCAGCTCACCCACTTGGGTCCGCCACCGCTCGAGTTCGGCCCCGAGCGACGCTCGCTCTTCGGGGGTGAGATCGCCGAGCTTCTCCCGGCGCCAGATCTCGTGGCGGACATGGTGGAGCATGGACTCGGCCAGGAAGAGATCGGGCTCGTCGACGAAGCCGAACCGCAGGTGCCAGGCGCGGCTCGCCTCGTTGCCGAGGTGGTAGCGGCTCTCGAACCTGCGGAACCCTCGCCTCGAAAGCTCCTCGGCAGCTTCCGACACGAGCGCCGTCGCGAGGCCCCGACGCTGCCGGCCCGGGACTACGAACAGCAGGTCGAGGAGCGCCGTTTGGGGAGCGACCTCCGAGAGGAGAGCCGCACCCAGCGCGCGACGCTCGCCTGATCCTGCCGCATCGTCTAGCGCGACCCGCGAAGCTTCGAGGCGCCTGCCACGCCGGCCGGCGAAGAACCCCTCGAGGTCCTGTCGCGCCTGCTCCTCGATGCGCTCGTCGGGCCAGTCGCAGAACTCGATCGAGTCCCGGAAGGCCTGGATGTAGGCGAAGACCAGGTCCGGCTGACCGTCCGGCATGGCTGGCCCGAGCTGAACCGGCTCACCGGTCGTGAGGAGCGTCCGCCCACCCGACGGGACGGGCCGCCGCTCGGTGGCCGTGGCGGGCTCCAGCGGCAAGACGACGCTCACCGACTGGTCCCGGGGGGAGAGGTGGGCCTGGCCGTCCCAGTATTCGTACTTCCATCCCAGCCGCCTGGGGAGCAGCTCGAACTCCTCGAACGAAATCGGGAAGTGCTGACTCCGCATTCCCTGGCAGGCTATACCGGGGCGGTCCTGCCGATCCTCACCCTGGGTGACGAGTTGCGCCGGGAATCGGCTACACTGACCCCCGGCGGCAATGGCTCGACGGAGCCTCGTCGGAACCAGGAGAGACGATGGGATCCTCACCCACCCACCGAATCGAGGAGATCACGCGGCGACTGGTGGCGGAATTCGCGCCGGAGACGATCATCCTCTTCGGCTCCCACGCCTGGGGCCAGCCGGATGAGAACAGTGACCTCGACCTGCTGGTGGTGGTGCCCCAGAGCGACCAGCCCGCACCGCGGCGCGCCGCTCGCGCCTATCGCTGCCTGCGCGAGGTACCGGTTCCTCTGGACATCCTGGTCAAGACGCGGGAGGAGGTGGAGCGCAGCCGCCACGTGCCCGCCTCACTGGTCCACGAGGTTCTGAAGCGGGGCCGAGTCTTGTATGGATGAGGCTCGGCGCCGGCTGGTCCAGGGCTGGTTGATCAAGGCGCAGCACGACTTGGCCACCGCCCGCAAGCTGGCGGTCGACCCGAGCCCCCTCCTTGATACGGCGATCTATCACTGCCAGCAGGCTGCCGAGAAGGCGGTCAAGGGATACCTCGCCTTTCGTGACCAGCCGGTGGTGAAGACGCACGATGTCCGCTTCCTGGTGAACCAGGCGGTAGCGCTCGAACCGCGCTTCGAGGAATGGCTCGAATCGGCGGAATGTGTGACGCCGTACGCGACGGCCTACCGCTACCCCGACGAGGTACTCGAGCCCGAGCAGGAGGAGTTCGAGGTGGCCGAGCGTGCAGCCATCGGCCTGGTCGGGTTCGTTCTGGGCGTGCTACCAGAGGAGGTGCAGCCCGGCGCAGGGGCTCACGAGGAGTCCGCCGAGGCCCCTCCGAGAGCTGAGAACGACGTGGAGGAGGCCGACGACGGAGAGGTGCCGTAACACGCTGCAACCTCCCGGGAGCCGGCCCGGGCCCCTTGACAGCCCTGCTAGAGTCCAGCCCCCATGGAGTCGATCGCGATCCGCGGCGCCCGCGAGCACAACCTCAAGAACCTCGACCTCGAGATCCCGCGCAACCGCCTGGTGGTCATCACCGGGGTGTCGGGCTCGGGCAAGTCGTCGCTCGCGTTCGACACCCTGTTCGCCGAGGGGCAGCGGCGCTACGTCGAGTCGCTCTCGGCCTACGCGCGGCAGTTCCTCCAGCAGATGGAGAAGCCCGACGTCGACTCGATCGAGGGCCTCTCGCCGGCGATCTCGATCGAGCAGAAGTCGGTGTCGAAGAACCCGCGCTCGACGGTCGGCACGGTGACCGAGATCCACGACTACCTGCGGCTCCTCTACGCCTCGGTCGGGGTGCCGCACTGCCCGAGCTGCGGCAAGGTCATCCGGCCGCAGACCGTGCAGCAGATGGTCGACCGCATCCTCGCCCTGCCCGAGGGGACGCGGCTGATCCTCTACGCCCCCTACGTGCGCGGCAAGAAGGGCGAGTACAAGAAGCAGCTCCAGCAGATGGCGCGCGAGGGCTTCGTGCGCGCGCGCATCGACGGCGAGCTGGTCGAGCTGGACCGCGACCCGCCCGACCTCGACAAGCAGAAAAAGCACACCATCGACCTGGTGATCGACCGCCTGGTCGTCCGCCCCGAGGTCGAAAAGCGCCTCGCCGAGTCGCTCGAGACCGCGCTCAAGGCCGGCGGCGGGCTGGTCGTGGTGGCGCCGGTCGGGGGCGCCGAGGAGACCCTCTCGCAGAACTACTCGTGCGCCGACTGCGGCACCGGGCTGGCCGAGATCACGCCGCGTCTCTTCTCCTTCAACAGCCCCTACGGCGCGTGCCCGACCTGCTCCGGGCTCGGGTCGATTTCGGGCGTCGATCCCGACAAGGTGGTGCCCGACCCCGAGCGCTCGATCGCCGCCGGCGCGGTCGCGCCGTGGCCCGAGGGGCGGCGCTCGATGCGCATGAAGATGGTCCAAAACGTCGCCTCGGCGATCGGCTTCTCGCTCGAGACGCCGTGGCAGGCGCTGCCCGAGGAGGCGAGGAAGGTCCTGCTCTACGGCGGCGGCGCGCGCCGGTTCAGCTTCAAGCTGCGCAAGAAGCGCTCGAGCTTCGCCTGGCACGGCAAGTTCGAGGGGCTGATCACCTCGCTCGAGCGCCGCTATCGCGAGACCGACTCCGCGCTCGTGCGCACCGAGATCGAGAAGTACATGTCGATCCACCCGTGCACGGACTGCGGTGGCCGGCGGCTGCGCCCCGAGGCGCTCGCGGTCAAGGTCGCCGGCCGCTCGATCGACGCCCTCGGCTCGAAATCGGTCGAAGACCTCCACCGCTGGGTGGCCGGGCTGGCGCTCTCCGAGCGCGAGCGCGCGATCGCCGGCAAGGTGGTGCAGGAGATCGAGGACCGCCTGCGCTTCCTCGCCGACGTCGGCGTCGGCTACCTGACGCTCGACCGCGCCTCGGCGACGCTCTCGGGCGGCGAGAGCCAGCGCATCCGCCTCGCGACCCAGATCGGCAGCAAGCTGATGGGCGTCCTCTACGTCCTCGACGAACCCTCGATCGGCCTCCACCAGAAAGACAACGCCCGCCTGCTCGCCACGCTCAAGGGGATGCGCGACCTCGGCAACTCGGTGCTCGTCGTCGAGCACGACGAGGAGACCATCCGCGCCGCCGACCACGTCATCGACCTCGGCCCCGGCGCCGGCGTCCACGGCGGCGAGGTGGTCGCCCAGGGCACCCCCGACGAGGTCGCGGCGTCCGACTCGCTGACCGGCCGCTACCTGCGCGGCGAGCTGGCGATCCCGGTGCCCGACGCGCGGCGCGAGGGGCACGGCGAGCTGGTGATCGCCGGCGCCCGCGCCAACAACCTCAAGAACCTCGAGATCGAGATCGCGCTCGGCGCCTTCAACGCGGTCACCGGCGTCTCCGGCTCGGGCAAGTCGACCCTGGTCAACGAAATCCTCTACAAAGAGCTGGCCCGCCGCTTCTACCGCGCCGCCGACCGTCCGGGCGAGCACGCCGAGCTGCGCGGCGTCCAGCAGCTCGACAAGGTGATCGCGATCGACCAGAGCCCGATCGGCCGCACCCCGCGCTCGAACCCCGCGACCTACACCAACGTCTTCAACCACATCCGCTCCCTGATGGCGAAGACCCCGGAAGCGCGCATGCGCGGCTACCAGCCGGGCCGCTTCTCCTTCAACGTCAAGGGCGGCCGCTGCGAGGCCTGCCAGGGCGACGGCCAGATCAAGATCGAGATGCACTTCCTCCCCGACATCTACGTCACCTGCGAAGTCTGCGGCGGCAAGCGCTACGACCGCGAGACCCTGGCGGTGCGCTACAAGGGGTTGAACATCGCGGAGATCTTGGATCTGTCGGTGGAGCAGGCAAGGGAGGTGTTCCGCCCCATCCCGCCGGTCGAGCGGATCCTTTCGACTCTGGATGAAGTGGGGCTGGGTTATATAAGGCTCGGCCAGCCGGCGACGACGCTATCGGGCGGCGAGGCGCAGCGGGTGAAGCTCGCGCGGGAGCTGTGCAAGCGCAACACCGGGCGGACGCTGTACCTGCTCGACGAGCCGACGACGGGGCTGCACTTCGACGACGTGGGGAAGCTGCTGCGGTTGCTGCACCGGCTGGTGGATCTGGGCAACACCGTGATCGTCATCGAGCACAACCTCGACGTGATCAAGACGGCGGACTGGGTGCTGGACCTGGGGCCGGAGGGCGGCGAGGCGGGCGGGAGGTTGATAGCGGCGGGGACGCCGGAAGAGGTGGCGGGCGTGGAAGCGAGCTATACCGGGCAGTACCTGCAGCGGGTGCTGCCGGCACGGCGGGGGAGGGGGAGGCGGGCGGCGGCGGGGTAGATTGCCCACGCTTCTCGGGGGGCCGCGGTCCTTGCCTGCCCGCCTCCGGCGTCGTTTTCTCCTACTTCTCGTGCCATTCCGCCTCCCACGACGGCAGTCCCAAAACACGGGCATGTTGTCTACCTCAGTAGGCCGGTGGGAAGCTGCGTATGAATCCTCCCACCATGGCACTTCTTGTACTTCTTACCGCTCCCGCATGGACACGGCTCGTTCCTGCCAGAGGTCTCGTCAAGAGGTGTGTAAACGAGATCAGGCGGCGGCCTCCTGGTCGGTGTTCTCCGTGTCCTCTTCCACGATCCTGATTCCATCGCAGTAGCGAGCGCCCATGGCCACCTCGGGCAGGAGCTCGGGGTGATCGAGGCGCCGGAAGGTGCGCTCGGCGACCATCAGGAGCCGCCAGATCAGCGCGCTGGCGTTGACGACCTTCTTGTAGCGCTTGCCGGCGTTGGTCCGTAGGCGCACGGCGGCGAAGGGTGACTCGACGGGATTGGTGGTGCGCAGGTGCTTCCAGTGCTCGCGGGGGAACTCGTAGAAGGTCACCATCCGATCCCAGTCGCGCAGCAGCGTCTCGGCCGCGGCGGGGTGATCGCCGCCGTAGCGCTCGACGAGCTGGTCGCGCAGCGTCTCGGCCTTCTCACGGGTCTCGGCGTAGGGGATCTTCTTCAGCAACGCCCGAGCCTCGGCCTGGACCCGGCGCGGCAACCGATCCAGCACGTTGATCAGCTTGTGGTTCCAGCAGCGCTGCTCGGCCACCTCGGGGAAGACCTCGGCCAGGGCGCCCCAGATGCCGAGGTGACCGTCGGCGATGACCAGCCGGGGGATCTTCAGGCCTCGCTTTCGCAGCCCGCGCAGGATGCGCGCCCAGGTGGCCGTCGACTCGCGATGACCCGCCTCCACCGCCAGCACCACCTTGCGCCCGTCGCGCAGACCGGCGAGGATGACCAGCAGCGCCGCCTTGTCCTTCTCCAGCCCCGCCTTGACGTAGATCCCGTCGGCCCACAGGTACACCGGCTCGATACCCTCGAGCGAACGGTTGCTCCAGGCCTCGTACTCGGCCACCCACTTGCCGCGCAGCCGCTCGATCGAGCTCGCCGACAGCGGCGCCCCCTCTCCCAACAGACCCCGAAGGGCCAGCTCGAAGTCGCCCTGGGCCAGCCCGTGCAGGTAGAGCTGGGGCAGAAGCTCCCCGATCTGCTCGGTGCGCCGCACAAACAGCGGCAGCACCTGGCTCTCGAACCGCTCCTCCAGCCCCCGCACCCGCGGTCGCCGCACCAGGATCGTCCCGGCGCTCATCGACAGCCGCCGCGCCTTGCCGTAGCCGTTGCGGTACACCGGAGGGTCGTCGGCGACGATCGGCCGACGCTCGCTCTTCGCTCGTCCCACCAGCGACGTAACCTCCTCATCCAGAAGCGCTTGGACGAACTGCTGGATCCGCTCCCGGGCCATCTCCTCCAAGCTCTCCCAGATCCCCCTTGACCCGAACCTCTCCTGAGTGCTCTGCTCGATCATGGCGGTGTCTCCTTCTTCCCAGGCTCCATTGCCCGGGGGTCTTGCTCGACCTGAAGGCTACACCGCCCTCAACTCGTTTACACACCTTCTGAGGCTACCTCTCCTGCCAACCTTGATTGGCAAGTGCATTAGCGGGCGTGGCTCCGGCAGCGGGTACTCATACTCGGTGAACCGAGTCTGTTGCGGACTCACCAGCAACCCAAGCTCTTCCTGGTATTCGCTGGCTTCCGCGTCCATGGCAGGAGTCCATTCGCGGAAGTCGCAGTACATCGCGTCCTCGGATCGGCGTCGCGAATCGTTGCCGGATTCGGTGGCGATGCCGACCACGTCGACTGCGTCTGGCCACTTGAGGCGGACAACCATGCACGCTGCCTCTAGGACCTTTGCTCTGACCCTTCGATTATCCTCTTCCGTTGCTTCTTGGTTCCACGGGATCATCACGTAGACGTAGTAGGGATCGCCAGGTGACGACGGAAGTGCCACAGCCGTTCGCCGCAATTGGGTCGGCGTCGTAGTGACGCACTCAACGAGCTTTCTTGCGAGCATGCGCCTCCGGACGCGCGGCTCCCTCGCCATCCAGCGCAGGATACGCTCTGTCTCCGACACACCACCGGGCGTCGCAAAGAACTGCGTCCCGTTCATCGCGTGAAAGCTGAATCTTTCGACGAGCTTGTCCCAGGCGTAGCTGACCCGGTTCGCCTCGACCTTGGCGAGGCGCTGCGGGTTAGTGAGATAATCTTCGTAGAGCCCTTCCGCAAATGAAATGCCGCCAACCCTTTCTTCAGGCAGCCTAAAAAAATGTTCCTTGTTCTCGTTCGCATAGCGCAGGTACCAGGAGAGGAGTTCTTCCTCGCCAGCGGCAAACACGGGCAGTCCAGAACAAAGTAGCTCCTCCTTCTTATCGAGATAAGTCACAGAATCTCTGATGGTGTCCAGCTCCCTCATGAGCACAGTGAGGGTCGTGTCGTCCAGCACATGGACGAACGACTTGGCCGGATCAAGGTCGCCGACTTGAAACGGCGCCGTGTGTGTGGTCGCCCCCGTAAGGTCGGACCTGATCATGAGGCTGCCGCTTCCGCCGAGTTCATCCCTGCAACGCGTGGCGATCCTGTGGGCGACGACGATGAGATGAAAACGGGTGCGATCAGTGATCTCCCGTACGACCGGCAACGTTTTGCTGCACTGACGATCCAGGAACAGTCGGTTTGGAAACCGACGCAGCCAGCGCTCCGCTCCGTGCGCCTGTTTGGCATTCGCCACGACCGCCTTGCGAAACCATCGGCTCCAATCTAGTTGGAGGTCTCCAGTCTCTGGCACCTCACAGTCCTTGTCCGAGAAAATGAGCACTTGATCTTCAAAGATCACCAAGAGATCACACACCTCCTTGCCCACCCGTGTACCCGGCGCAAAGACGTCCCGGACCACATTCGGGTAGCTCCACAGGGAAAGAAACGTCCGCTCGCACAGACGGGCGAGATTACGTTCTGCCCCCGTAGTACCCTGCTGCTTCTCGGTTCTCTCTTGACGCTTTGCCATTAGTCTCTCACCGTCTCGCGGAGAATACACGAGCTGGTGGACTGCCGGGATCCGGTAGAGGGGGACTCCTGTCGGGACTCACGGCGAGCAGCCGGATGACGTGACGGCCGCTGTACCAGCCTGCCGGACCCCTCCGGCCCCTTCGACGAGCGGTTCGTCTACCGGTTGACCGACGAGGGCAGGAAGGCCCTCGAGGTCTGCGAGCGCTCGAACGGCAAGCCCGCCTTCGCCAGGACCCGCTGCACGCCGGCGGTCTCGGAGGCGCTCGAGTCCGAGGGCCGGCGGCGGCGACGGAGGAGGGAGGCGCGGCGGCGGGGCGTGCGCCCGGACACCGTCTCCGCTCGCTGGCGGGCCGGCCGGCGGCTGCCGGACCTGCGGATGACCGGCCGGTGGCTCGAGGACGCGGGCTTCGGCGTCGGTCAGGAGTACGAGGTCGAGGTGGAGGCCGGCAAGCTCACGATTCAGGCCGTCTGAGCTTCGGCCGCTCGGACGATGGCCCGTCGCCAGCCTGAAAGGCGCGCTCGATTCTCCCACGAGCGGAGTCCCGAACCGGCGCCTCGACGTCGACGGTCACCAGACGCCGGAGCAGGACCTGGCGCCTCGCCATCCGATGCTTCGCGGCCTCGCGCAGGAAGGCGACGTCCTTGTCGCGCCCTGCGATCGCCTTGGCCACGAGCAGGTCGTGGACCTCCAGGCAGAGTCCGCGAACCCCGCCCGTATTGGCGTTCTGAACGACGACGAGACGATCTCTCCAGCCCTCGGGGAGTCGCGCCGTCGTCTCGCCCACCCCCTGTGCGTAATAGCCAAAGGTCTCGTGGAATGGCGACAGCTCGCCGATGCTGCCGTCGATGATCTCGGCTCGTTCTGGGTGGTGTAACGGGAACAGGTCTGCCTCGACCGAAGTCCGCATCGACCGTGGAGCATCCGGGAACTGGCCGAGAATCGCCTGGCTGCCGACGACAACGATCGACGAGTCGTTGGCAATGACCCCGGCGGCGCGGATCAGGTGCTCGAGCTGCTCCCGATTCATGGGCCTGGAGAGAGGCGCTCCCGAGTCTCCCGCCACAACCGCCAGCGCTCTCGAGGTGGGAGGGCACCGGCGAAGGGGCTGGATTGGCGCAGCTCGTCCGCCAACTCGCTCCGCTCGACGAGAAACGCCTCGATCTGCGGAATCTCCTGGTCCAGGACCTCCGCCCATCTCCTGGCGTAGAAGGGTGCCTCCTCGCCAGCCCTCAGCCAGCCTTCGACACGCCGGCGGGCATTGTCGAGGACCTCAGGCTGCCGCCCCAGGCGTCCGGCGATGGCCCGGTGGTAGGCGAGGCTGCGCTCTTCGCCGAGCCGGTGTGCGTCCATTTCAAGGGTACGCTAACACAGCCGTAGCACACCCAACGCGAGTCGACCGCCTGGGCGTCTGCCTCAAGCCCGTACGTTCTCGACCACGACGCCCGCGCCGGGAGCCCGCGCCAGGGGTCCGTAGGCGGTCAGCGCCGGCGCGTCGTGGAGACGCCCTGCTGCAAGGTAGAGCGCATCGTATGCGGTCGCGTTGTGCCGGAAGCTCAAGGCCTCGAGGACGAGATGCCGGTGGGGGCGCCGCCGTAGGCCCCACTGGACGAGCTTGACGGCCGCGTCCGTTCCCGGTCTAATGCGGTTGTCCGTCTCCGAGGCGCCGCCGCCGGCGGCGCGCGGCCTCCGTCGAGAGGCGCTGCAGCGGATCCCATCCGTCACGCTCGACGCAGGTTCGGAGGGTAAGGGCGCCTCTCTGGAGAGGCTGCCCTATGCATCACTCTCGGAACCGCAGGCCTGTTGGCCGCGTCGTGGGATTGTGGCGTTACCCGGTCAAGTCGATGGGGGCCGAGGCGCTGGCCGAGGTCGACGTGTCCTGGCATGGCCTCGCGGGCGATCGCCGCTGGGCCTTCATCCGGAACGATGCGGTGCAGAGCGGGTTTCCCTGGCTCACGCTGCGCGAGCACGGGGACCTGGGTCACTACCGCCCATCGTTCGTCGATCCGGCTCGCCCCGACGCGTCACGGACGGTAGTGCGGACTCCGTCGGGCGCTGTCTTCGACGTCGCGGACCCGGCACTCGGCGCGGAGCTGTGCCCGCCGGGAGTGCGGGTGATCAAGCAGAGCCGCGGCATCTTCGACACCTTCCCGCTGTCCCTGATCACGACCCGGACGATTGCCCGGCTCGGCGAGATCGTCGGCGCTCGACTCGACGTTCAACGCTTTCGGCCGAGTATCCTGGTGGAGGCAGCCGACGAAGCCCCGCTCGCCGAAGACGGCTGGGTGGGCTGCGTCCTGCGCATCGGCGGCATGCGCATGCGCGTCGACAAACGCGACGGCCGTTGCGTCGTGATCACCATCGATCCCGTGACCACGGAGCGCAACCCCGCGATTCTGCGCGCGGTGGCTCGCGATCGCCAGAATCACCTCGGCGTGTACGGCTCGACCGTGCAACCAGGCCGCGTCGCAGTGAACGATCCGGTGCTCATCGAGTCTCCGGCGTGATCGCTGGCTGCTGGTCGCCAACCCCCCGGCGAAGCCCGATCGTCACCCCGCGCCCTCCGCCGCCGCGACCACCTGGGCCGCGAACTGCCGCACCGCGTCGTTGTCGTCGTGCTCGGCCATGGAGCGAAGCGCCGGTAGCGCGGGCGAGCAGTAGTCGCGGAACCCGCCCTTGCTCCACAGCCTGAACGCGAACGCGGCGCTGCGGCGGACGGCGGCATCAGCGTCGGCCAGGAGCTCGATCATCCGCACCAGCAGGGACGTGGCGTCGATTCCTTTCCTGGGCAGGGTCGCCACGGTGATCGCGGCGGTCTTCCGGACCTCGGCGTCGCCGTCCTGCAAGAGGACGCCGAGGGGCTGGACCAACGAAGCGTCGAGCGGCTCGGGCCGGATCAGCGCCTCGCTCGCCGCGAGGCGGAGCCGCACGTCGGTCGAGGCGAGGATCTCGCGTACCCGGGGCCAGTCGCCGACGCGGGCCAGGTGATGGGTGAGCGCGCGGCCGGCCTGCCCGCGGACGTCCGGGTCGGCATCGGAGAGCAGGGCCGGCAGGGGGGAGGCGGCGGCGGTGACGTCGATACCGCGTTGCGCCGCCTCGGCCACGCGGGTTGCCGCCCCCCTCCGCTCGGCGGGATCGGTCGAGGACAAGGGAGGGACGACGTCGGGAAGATCCTGCTTCATCCGCTGGGTGACGAAGAAGTCCAACACCCCTTTCCAATGCGTCACGCCTTCCTCGGTGACCATCCCCGCTTCGCTGTTCTCCTCGAGGATGTTGACTTTCGTCTGGACGATCGAGAGCAGGTCGTCGGTCACGCGGGCGCCGTGATCGAGCAGGAACTGCGCCACGTCGGAATGACCTCGGCTCGCCGCATTCGCGAGGGGCGTCAGGCCGCCGCCGCTCCCCTTGTTCTCGATGTCGGCTCCCGCCTCGAGCAGTCGCTTCACGACCTCCGCGTGTCCAAGAAGTGCGGCCCAGTTGAGCGACGTGTTGTTGTGCTCGTCCCTGGCGTTCACGTTCGCGCCCTGTTCGAGCGCCTGGGAGACGCCGGCCAGATCGCCGGCGGAGGCGGCCTTCAGTAGCTGGTCATTGATCGTCGACATCTGCCTTCTTGCCTCCCTCTTCGCGTCGCTATCCCACGACTGGCACCGCCTCGAACTCGTGCATGGCGCGGTCCGCGGTCGCGAGCGTCAGGCCGTGGACCAGCGCGGTGGCGACCAGGAAGCGGTCGGCGGGATCCCTCGATCCGAAGCCCGGCAGGTTCTCGCTGCGCATGGCAATTTCGTGGTCGAACGGCGCCATAGTGGTCGCCGACTTGCGGAGTGCGGCGTGGGCCATCGTCCATGGACGTGAGCCGCGGCCGGTGCCCGCCCGGCCGGCCGGGCGCCCGCTGGCGAGGCGTCTCATGGCGCGATGCTACATGCGGAATGCGATTCTCGGCCGGTCTCGGAGAGGGTCGCCGGGAGTCTACCGCGCACCGGGGACCGGCAACCCCGGGGCGAGCAGGCTGACGAGCCTCATTGAGACCCGCGGGCGACGCCGAGCAGGAACCGCCCGCCCACGACCACCCACCAGATCCCGACCAGCCGGAAGATCCAGAGCAGCGGCCGCACGCCGAGCAGAAAGAAGTTGTGGACCGGGAAGGGGACCGCCGGCGGCCGGCGCTCGGCGGCGAGGGGGTAGGCGAGCGAGGCGGTGACCACGGTCAGGCCGATCGCCAGGCGGAAGAGCGCCGTGGCCGCCGGCAGGGGACCCGAGCGGCCGAGCGCGGCGGCGGCCAGCGCCGCGAGCAGGAGGATCAGGGGCAGGAAGATCCCGGCCGCGAGCGGCACGCGGGCGGCGTCGAGGAAGCTGAAGAAGCGCGCCGCCGGCGCCCGGTGGCGCGGGCAGGTGCGGGCCTCCAGCGGGCCGCCGCGGGTGGACAGCGTCAGCGGCTCCCGGGCACCGGTCAGGCGCCGGTTGCACCAGAGGCACCGCCGCTCGCGCACCAGCGCCGGGTAGGGCGCCGCCAGGAACCGGTGGCCGAGCATGAGCGCCAGGCCGAGCCCCAGGCTCAGCGCCACCGGCTCCGGGTGGCCGACGAAGAGATAGAGCACCAGCGGGATGAACGCGAAGAGCGTCGCGCCGAGCGCGGGCGTCCAGCGCGCGACGAGGACCACGACCGCCGCCGCGAGCGCCGCCTTGAGCAGCGCCCCGGGCAGGAACGGCACGAGCCCCGCCTGAAGCGCCCGCCCGCCGCCGGTGCCGACCGCCAGCCACGGGACGCCGAAGGCGAAGACCGCCGCGCTCGCCGCGAGCATCGCCGCGAGCGCCCGCGGCGCGCTCCGCGCCCACCCGCGCTCGACCGTCCAGCCCGCGATCCCCGCCGCCGCCGCCAGTCCGACCAGGTAGCCGCCGGTCGGCCCCGCGAGGTGCTCGATCCCGGCCGAGCCCCCGGCGAACGCCGGCAGGCCGAGCGCCCCGGCGAGCAGATAGAGGCACAGGCTCCCGGCACCCCGCCCCGCCCCGAGCAGCCCGCCGGCGAGCAGCGCCCCCAGCGTCTGCCCGGTCACCGGCACGGGCGAACCCGGCACCGTCACCGCCACCCGCGCCAGCAGCGCCGTCAGGGCGGCTCCGGCGAGCAGCGCCACGGCGTCGAAGCCCCAGGCGCGCGCGCCCTCGGCGGGGCGGAGGGCGAGGAGCGGTGCGGGCCGGGGGACGGCGGTCGACCGCGGGTCGTTGTCTCGAGGGGAGCCGTTCGCTCTCAAAGCAGGGCCGCTACGACGCCGACCAGAGCACCGACGACGAGCGCCGGGAGTAGCGCGACGCCGACGAGCAACGGGCTCGGAGGGACGCCGGCGAGAACCCAGGCGGTTGCCAGGGACAGCAGGGCGCCGAGGAGGCCCGGCACGATCGTCGCCCGAAAGGTCGTGGTAAGGGCGCCGCGGCCGGCGCGGACGACCCGAAGTTGTCCGCGACCCGCAGGGAACATCAACCTGCCGGCCAGGGCGCCGAAGAACATGCCGACGATGGTGCTCGCGGTGATGAGGCCCAGCGCCGGGCCGAGAGGGAGGCCGGACGACCAGGCGATGCAGAGGCCGGCCGCCAACGCGGCGAGCGCGCCTGCGACGAGCGCCGTCGCTGCGAGGGCGATGACCTTCTCGCCCGGTTGGAGAGGCATGGTGGACATCAGGCGCACCCGACCGGACGAGACTATCGCGGCTGGCCCGCTGGCCGGCAGGTCCGTTCTGGGCATCCGCTCCAAGGGGCGAGGAGTCGCAGGACCTTCGGCGAAAGCGGCTCATAAGAGCGGGGCGACCGCTTCCTCGACCCGCTCGGCGGACCTCCGCCCGGTGCTCCCGGCTTGCCGGATCACCGTCTCGGCGATCGACTGGTGGCGAGACGATCCGCAGGAGCCGTAGATCTCTAGGCTTTTGCGGGCGACCTCCTCGACCTGGTTCCAGCGGCCGCGGCAGGCCAGTGCCCGACCCAGGTCGAGGAACGCATCGCCGGCGATGATCGGCTGTCCAAGGGAGGCGAGACGCCGGGCGGTGATCTCCAGCTTGTCGATCGCGCTCTCGTGCTGCCCTCGCACCCAGTCGGCCCAACTCGTGGCCCACAGGTATCGGGCGCGGTCAACCGCTGAACCGGTGCGGAGAAGGATCGGCAAGGCGAGGCGCTGGAATCGGATGCCATCGCCGGTGATTCCCCGCCTGATCAGGCGGTAGCCGAGGCTGGCGAGCCCCACGCCGACGAGCCGGGGCTCGCGGCGAGCGTCGATCAGCCGGAGACCAGCCTCCAGGTGATCGAAGTCCCGGAGCGAGCCGTGCGGGGTGTAGAGCGAAATGCCGGCGATTAGATGGAGCCTGCCCAGCTCATGGCGGGATGCTCGACCACCGGCAGCGAAGGCATCCTCGAGCCGGCTCGGCATCAGGTCCCATCTCCCTTGGCAGTAGTCGATCTGGATCCAGGTGCCGGCGATCCTCACCTGGATGTCGACGTCGTTCAGCCGGACCGCTTGTCGACGTGCTTCCTCGAGCACACGCTCGGCTTCGTCCAGCCTGCCGCCCAGCCGATAGGCGTTCCCCAACTCGGCCATCGCGAACGCCCGGGTGGTAGCCAAGCCGTCGCGAGCGCGCGCGACGGCACCCTCGGCAGCGCTCAGACCGACGATCAGGCGGTCCGCCGCCGACGCGGGGTCGGCCGCACGCACTTCCCGCGCGAGCCCGATCATCAGCTCCACGAACTCCGGTGTCTGGCAGTCCGGGAAGGTCGCGGCGAAATCGGTGCGGTGCCGGGGCTCGATCCCGAACAGAGCCGCCGCGGCGGCGTGGGCGCGCAGCCGCCGGCGCTCGCGCTCGGCGCGGCGGGCGGCACGTTCCGCGGAAGGCTCGGCAGGTTGCTGCTTGTCGGGTAGGTGCGTCATTCCCGCGCCGACCACCGGGCTGCTCTCACTCGGCCTACGGCTCTCGATCCGAGTGTGTCACGGGGTCTGGAGCGCCGGCCGCTGCCCGTTCACCTCGCCCGCCCGGCCGCATCCATACCCCCGGGGGCGTCGGCCCTCCCTCAGTGCCACCGCGCCATGTGCTCCCGCTGCGTCACGGAGAGCGCCCCGGGCTTGTAGTGGCGGTCGTAGAACTCGGCGTCGAGGTGGCTGGCCTGGAAGCCGACAACGGTCCGCAGCGGCGGCTGGTAGGCGGGGAAGCGGCCGTAGCGGCCGTGCACGTACTCGCAGTAGGCGACGGTGGCGTCGATCGCCTGCTGGCTCGGCGCGCGCGCGGCGGCGGCGACGCGCTCGGGAGCGCTCCAGGCGCCCTGGCGGACGCCGCCGCGGAAGACGCCGGCGGGGCCGAACTTGAGGTCGACGACCGCGCGCACGGCGTCGGCCATGGTCGGGCACCAGGGCGGGCAGAACGGGACGAGCAGCGGCGCCCCGTCCCGCTCGAGGCCGAGGCCGATCGCAACCGGCGGATCGCGGCGGAGGAGGCGGGCGAGGAGCGCGAGCACCCGCCCCATGCCGAGGTAGCGGCTGGCCGGCATCCGCCCCATGCGGAAGCCGAGCGCGTGGAGCCAGCCGTACGGGTGGGCGGCCCAGTGCGGGAAGCCGCCGAGGCCGAGCGCCTGCGCCATCAGCGCCAGGTTCTGGAGCATCATCCCCTGCTCGAGGGTGACGAACTCGGTGACCAGGGTCTCGAGCTGCTGGATGGTCAGGACGCGCTCCTGCCGCGGGTCGTCGAGCAGGTGCCCGCCCTTGGCGGCGGCGAAGCGGCCGAGGCCGGCGGGGCGGAAGCCGGCGCGCTCGTCGACGACGAACGCGCAGGTCGGCTGGTCGAGGATCTCGAGCACGCCGTTGATGTAGAGCAGCGTCAGGTCGTTGACCGGCAGGAAGTAGGTGCCCGCCGGGTCGTAGAGCGACCAGCGGTTGACCGCCAGGTTGTAGAGCGGGTCGAGCGGCGGCCGCGGCGCGCCGTCGCGGACCTTGATCCGGCTCCGGCGGTAGAGCGCGGTGAACTCGCCGCGCCGCGCCAGCTCGACGAGCTCCGGGAGCTCCTCGGGCGCGAAGTCGCGCGGCCGCTTGAGCAGCCAGGCCGCGTCTTGGTCGAGCACGAAGACCGACACGGTCTGGATCGCGTCGCCGCTCGCGACCGTGCGCCCGGCCATCCCGGCCATGATCGTGCCACCGCCGCCCGGCTGGTACTCGAGGTCGCCGAGCGCGGGGCCGGTCAGGCCGCAGGCGGCGAACGCGAGCAGGGCCTGCTCGTCCTCGGTCAGCGGCACGCCGGGGCTCTCGCTCTTGTGGGCGAGCGGGCCGGCGATCGCCATCCCGCGCCCGAAGCGGCGGGAGCGGCGGTCGCGCAGGGCGTCGAGCAGGGGATAGCGGGCGAGCGCGGCGTGCCGGTCGTCGGCGGGCATCGGGGCTCCTTTCGAGACCTCTACGCGCGGTCCGGAACCGGGTTCGAATCGCGGGCTCGGCGCCGCCGCGCCGGCGACGAGCCCTCACCGGCACCCTGGCGCCGCGGGGCGACCGCGGGGTTGGCCGCGGCGGGCCGGGGCCGGCGCACGGGTCGCGCCGGCGCCGGCCGGGCCGCTAGCCGGTCGTCTCGCAGGCGTCGGGGTCGCCGCTGCGCAGGCCGCGGCGGAGCCACTCGACGCGCTGCTCGGAGGAGCCGTGGGTCCAGCTCTCCGGGCGGACAGTGCCGGTCGCCTGGCGCTGCAGCGCATCGTCGCCGATCGCCGCCGCGGCACGCAGCCCCTCCTCGATGTCCCCCGGCTCGAGGAGCTCGCGGGCGTGGTAGCCCCAGACGCCGGCCAGGCAGTCGGCCTGCAGCTCGAGCGCCACCGACAGTTGGTTGGCCTCGCGCTCGGACGAGCGGACGCGGGCCGCGCGCACCTGGTCGCTGATCCCGAGCAGGTTCTGCACGTGGTGGCCGACCTCGTGGGCGATGACGTAGGCCTGCGCGAAATCGCCCGGGGCGCCGAAGCGGCGGGCGAGCTGGTCGAAGAACGAGAGGTCGAGATAGACCTGCTCGTCGGCCGGGCAGTAGAACGGCCCGACCGCCGCGCTGCTGAAGCCGCAGGCGGACTGCACCGCGCCCGAGAAGAGCACCAGCGTCGGCTCCCGGTAGGCGGTGCCGTGGGCGGCGAACAGCTCGTTCCAGGTGTCCTCGGTGTCGGCGAGGACGACCGCGGCGAACTGGCCCAGCTCGTCGCTCGGGGCGCCCCCCTCGGCGCCCGGGTCGGCGTCGGGCGTCCCGCCCGCCGGCACCTGAGCGGACGGTCCCTGGGCCTGCTGGAGCACGTCGAGGAGCTGCTGCGGGTCGCCGCCGAAGACGACGACCAGGATCCCGATCAAGATCAGCCCGCCGCAGCCCATCGGCACGCCGCGGGTGACCATCGGGCTGCGCCCGCGCCGGTCCTCGACGTTCGCGCTCGCACGCCGTCCTCGCCATCGCATCGCGTCGTCCTCCCCGCCGGCCCGCGCCGGCGGCCGGCGCCTACCTTACCGCTGAATCGCGCGCCGGGGGCGCCGGGCCGGCGGGGACCCGCGCGAACGGACCGCGGGCCCGCTACCCCTTCGATCCGCGGAGGGATTTAAGATGAGGCATGGCCGCCCCGCTGGCGTCGCTCGCCGAGAAGCGCCGGATCCTGCAGCTCGAGACGCTCTACGACCTCGCGCTCGAGCTGCACGCCGACCGGCCGGAGCAGGAGCTGGTCGACGAGCTGCTCCAGCGGGTGTGCGCGGTGGTCGACCCGGCGGCGGCGGTGGCGGTCACCCGCGACGCCTACGGCGGGCCGCGGGCGGTGGCGACCGTCGGCTGGCGCGGCTCGGCGCCGGCCGGCGTGGCGCTGCTCGCCGATCCGCTGTGGCGGGAGCTGCTCGCCGAGGGGCGCCTCCTGACCCGGCGCGGCGGCGCGCTCGCCGGGCTCGGCTTCGGCGAGCTGGTGGCGGCGCCGATGGCCTACCGCGGCGTCTTCCTCGGCTTCCTCGCGGTCGCCGACAAGGAGGTGCGCGGCGCCGAGGACCCCTCGTTCACCGCCGACGACAAGCGCTTCCTCGACTCGGTCGCCTCGCTCGCCGGGGTCGCGCTCGACTCGATGCGCCAGGTCGAGGCGCTGTCGGCGCAGCGCGAGCGGCTCGAGGAGGAGAACAAGGCGCTGCGCGGCCAGCTCGCCGAGGAGCTGGGGGAGGGGCGGATCGTCGCCCACGCGCCGCCGATGCGCCGGGCGCTCGAGCTCGTCGAGCGGGTGGCGCCGCGCGGCGTGGCGGTGCTGCTGCGCGGCGAGAGCGGCACCGGCAAGGAGCTGGTCGCGCGGCTCCTGCACCACCTCTCGGGGCGCGCCGGGGCGCTGATCGCGCTCAACTGCGCCGCGCTCCCCGAATCGCTCCTCGAGAGCGAGCTGTTCGGCATCGAGGGCGGGGTCGCGACCGGGGTCTCGGCGCGCGCGGGCAAGTTCGAGCTCGCCGACCGCGGCACGCTCTTCCTCGACGAGATCGGCGACCTCCAGCCGGCGGTCCAGGTCAAGCTCCTGCGCACGCTCCAGGAGCGCGAGGTGGTGCGGGTCGGCGGACAGAAGGCGATCCCGGTCGACGTCCGCCTGGTCGCCGCCACCCACCGCGACCTCGAGGAGCTGGTCGCGGGCGGCGGCTTCCGCGAGGATCTCTACTACCGGTTGAAGGGGGTCGAGATCGAGCTGCCGCCGCTGCGCGAGCGGCGGGCCGACGTCCCGCATCTCGTGCGCCACTTCGCCGAGCGCTTCTGCCGCCGCGAGGGGATCCCGCTGCCGCCGTTCCGCTCCGAGGCGCTCGCGCTGCTGCTCGCCCACGACTTCCCGGGCAACGTCCGGGAGCTGCAGAACCTGGTCGAGGGGGCGGTGTCGCTGGCCGAGGGGGAGGTCGGCGCCGACCTCGTACGGTCGCTCCTCGGCGCGCCCGGCCAGCAGGGGCCGGAGGCGCTCGAGCTCGCCGCGGTCGAGCGCCGCCACATCCGGCGCGTGCTCGAGCTGGCCGCCGGCAACAAGAGCGCCGCCGCGCGCATGCTCGGCGTCGACCGCAAGACGTTGCAGCGGCGCGGCTTCTGAGCCGAGGGACATTCTGTCCCATACGCGACTTTCTGCCTCGAACCGGACGCCCGAGTCCCTTCCTGGGCCACTGGGGAGGGGCGAAGGAGCGCTCTCTCCGGGTCATGCGACAAATTGTCGCGGACGCACCCGGGGCGGAGCGCCTCGGCGGCCCGTGCCACGGTCGGGTCAAAGTTCTGACGGGGTTGGACTTGCGCCGCCGCACGGAGCCTCGGCCGCGACCTGGCAGCGCCCTTGCGAAGGCCCCGGTGCACCAAGGAGGCCCTCTGATGCTAGACTCCGCCCGCAGACACGTCGCCGTCCCGCGCGTTGCGCCGAAGGCCGTTTTCGCGGTGGGTGCCTCCGTCAGCTTCATCTGGCTCCTGGCCCACGACCTGATCCATCCACTGGTGATCTACGCCCTCGAGCTGTACCTGGTGTTCTAGCGGCATGCTCGCGAGGCTCGCATGCCGACAAGGATCGCAGGTCCGGCCAACTCCGCCCAGACTCGACCCGTCTGGCCGGAGATGGCCAGCCGAGCGAGCTAGGTCGAGACCGGGTCGGAGATCGCCCTAAGGCCCCCGCCGGCACGAACGCCCGGAAGCCCATGGCTGACCAGGCCATCCTCAGGGAGGTCACCCTGACCCTCCCGCTGGAAACGCCCGACGTCGAGATCGCGGCGAGCAACACCGCGACCGCGATCGCCGAGTCGATGGCGATGAGCGTGGATAAGATCGACGAGGTGCGGATGGCGGTGGTCGAAGCGTGCATCAACGCCAAGGAACACAGCCGCGCGCCCGACCGTAGGGTGCGGTTGACCTGCGAGGTGCTGGGCGACGAGGGGCCCGAGATCCTGCGCATCACGGTCCACGACAACGGCGTCGGCTTCGACCCGGGGAGGGTCGAGCGGCCGGAGATCGCGACCAAGCTGCGGGCGCCCGACAAGCGCGGCTGGGGGCTCGAGATCATGCGCGGCCTGATGGACCAGGTCGAGATCCACTCGAGCGCCGACGGCACCACCGTGGTGATGACCAAGGCCAGAGGCTGATGGGGAAGCGTCGATGACCGAAAGCCTGAAGCTGACCGTCGACCAGCGCGACGCGATCGCGGTCCTCTACACCGAGGGGTACATCAACAACGAGGGCGGCGAGCAGATCGCGCGCACCGCGTACCGTCTCATCGACGACGACCACCGGACCCTGCTGCTCAACCTGCAGGGCACCAAGATCGTCAACTCGATCGGGATCTCGATCCTGATCGAGATCATCGAGAAGATGATCGAGATCAACGGCCGCCTGGCCTTCTGCTGCCTGACGCCGACGATCGAGAAGACCTTCCACATCATGGGCCTCGCCCAGTACGCCGGGATCTATCCCGACCAGGAGACCGCCCTGCGCGAGCTGGCCGCGGCCCAGTCCGCGTAGCCGGGCGCCGCCGATGACCTCCGGAGCCGCCGCCCCCGAGCCCATCGCAGTCGAGCCCGCCGCCGCGGCGTGGGAGGAGCTGGCCCGGCTCGCCGGCCGCGAGAGCGGCGAGCGCGCCTACCTCGCCCGCCTGCTCGAGCACTGGCGCGTTGCGCGTGGCGCCGCCGGCGCTGCGTTCTACGCCTGCCGCGAAGGCGCCTGCCGGCGCGAGCTGGTCGCCGGCGCCGGGCGCTTCCCGGAGGCGGTCGAGGGCGAGCCGCCGGCGGGCTTCGCCGCGCTCAAGCTGCCCGAGGCGCTGGTGCTGGCGCTGCCC
>CAZNIX010000024.1:0-21293 GCA_964573125.1 uncultured Thermoanaerobaculia bacterium | reverse complement strand
GAGCGGCTGCGCCCGTCCAGCCGCGAGCTCCCGTGCCGCGTCGGCGTCCGACCGCCCCGCCGACGGCCGCGCGCGCGGCCGCCCCGGACGGCGGCGGCGAGCTCGGAAGGGGTCGCAACCGTGCCGCTTCCGAGTACACTTCCGAGCCGAACGAGCCGCACGCCCCGGCCGTTCGAAGCGGCGGCCCCCCTGCGGCTGCGCAGCGAGGACTCATGGCCTGGATCCGCATCATCCCGCCCGACGAGGCGGAGGGGCCGCTGGCCGCCGAGTACGCCGCCGCCGAGGCGCGCGCCGGTCGGGTGTGGAACATCGTCGCGCTGATGAGCCAGAACCCGCGCGCGATGAAGGCCTCGATGGGGCTCTACCTCGCTCTCATGTACGGCCCGTCGCCGCTCTCGCGGGCGCAACGGGAGATGCTCGCGGTGGTGGTCTCGGCCGCCAACCGTTGCCACTACTGAATCCGCGCCCACGCCCACGACCTCCGGGCCGAGGTCGCACGAGATTTCGGGATCGACGACGAGGCGGCGGCCGACCGCCTGGTCGCCGCGGTGGCGCGCGACTGGCGGACCGCCGCGCTCGGCGCGGCCGACTGCGCGCTGTGCGCGTTCGCCGAGAAGCTCACCCGCGAGCCCGGCGCGATGGCCGCGGCCGACGTCGCCGCCCTCCGCGCCGCCGGCCTCGACGACGCCGCGATCCACGACGCCACCCAGGTCGTCGCCTATTTCAACTACATCAACCGCGTGGCCGACGGGCTGGGGGTCGAGCCCGAGCCGGGGCTCCGGGCCTGGGAGGAGGAAGGGAGGGATGCGTGACTACTACACCCGCTACCCGCGCCCCGTCCTCTGGCTCGTCCTCGCGGGCGACGGGATCGCGCCGTTCTACCTCTCGACTCAGCCGGTGACCAACGAGCAGTTCGAGGCCTTCGCCCCCGCGTTCGAGCGCGGCCCGGCCGCGCCCGGCGACCGCGACTCCGCGCTCGGGGTGAGCTGGGAGGACGCCGCCGGCTACTGCGCCTGGTACGCCGGGATCGCGCGCAAGCCGATCCGGCTGCCCGAGGAGGCCGAGTGGGAGCACGCCTGCCGCGCCGGCACCGCGGGCCCGGCGTTCTGGGGAGTCGCCCCGGCCGCCGCCGACCGCTTCGCCTGGCACGCCGGCAACAGCGACCCGGATCGGGTGCCCACGCTCGACGCCAAGCCCTCGAACCCGTTCGGCCTCTACGCCATGCTCGGCGGGGTCTGGGAGTGGACCGCGACCGCCGAGGGCGAGGCCCGCATCCTGCGGGGCGGCTCCTGGCGTCTCCCGCCCGCCGAGCTGACCTGCGCCCTCCGCCGCGCCGAGCCCCCCGGAGCGCGCCTCCCCGACGCCGGCTTCCGCATCGCGCGCAGCCTGCGCTGAGGCGGGCCGCGGGCGCTCGATGGCAGGCCTCAGTGCGGCCGGTCCCCGCGAGGGGAGGTGGACGGCACTGGCGTATCGCCAGCCACGCGGTGGTGGTTGACGCCTCTGCGCTCCTCGCCCTGCTGTTCGCGGAGACGAGCGACGCATGGGTTCTTGAGCGGCGCGATGAAGGGCTGGCGAGTTCCATGAGCACGGCCAAACTTGCTTCCGCGCTGATCCACCTCCGCGACCCACAGCCGGAACTCGCAGACGACTTGGAAGACCAGACTGCTCGATGGCGGCATTCGCTTCATCGCACCCGATTCTGCCCAGGTCAACATCGCCGCGTCGGCGCGGCTCCGTTACCCACACAATCTCGGCGACTGCTTCGCTCATGCGCTCGCGGCTTCCGAGCGCTGCCCGATCCTCACGCCGACTTCCGCCGCCATGGTGACTGGCTGTCCGGAGGCGCTCGCGGAAACTGAGGGTGCTTCGTGTACGGAGCTATGACTCAAGGACCTGGTTGTGATCTCGGCAGTCAGCTCGCCAACATCAATCTCCTCCGTCTTCATGGGTGGAAGACTCTCTTCGCTGACCTCATGGATCAACATAGGCAGTGCTGGCCGTTCCCTTATTCGTCTACTGGTCGCCGAGCGTTCCACCCGTTCTCGCCTCCAGGCGAAACCGAACACCGTGGCGAGTAGAAGCGAGGTGCTTGCGAGCAGGGCATTTAGAAAGAGTTCAGGCGTCGAACTCCCACTGGGAATCCTGAGGACCTCTGTGTAAGCGTTAACCGCCGTCGGCAAGAATACTGAGGTTGCGACGATAAACCAGTCCTTCCACAGAGAAGCGTGGCTTTTCTCGAGCTCCTTCAACTCGCCTTCCGTCACCGCGAAGAAGTCCTGCCGCGGATCATGGTGAAGCACCAATAGGGAGTGGCGTACCCTTGGACTTTCCATATTGATCCTTCTCTCTTGTAACGGCTTGTCACTGCCGATGCTGTAGTGCCTGTTGCTGATCTTGGCGGGACCTTGTTGACACCCCAAGCCATTGACTCTTCTCAGAGCCTTACATACACGGAGCCCCGCACTGGTGACAGTATGCTCTTCTCATAGCATGAACCAGCGTTCTCTGTCAAGCCCTTACCCCCTGCCCTCCTTACGTGGATCGCCCAAGGGCGACCTGCGGACTGCCGGAAGGAATGCTCAGAAGATCCACGTAACACACTTCCTTACAGACGTTTACACCGACTCAGAATGCACCCGGCCTGACGATCGAGCCGCATATCTGCAATGACGTTACTACGGAAGAACAGTCTACAGGGAGCCCTTTGCAATACCCCCGACACCTGCTGGCTTCCTAAGAGAACAAGCAAGGTCGGTGCCAGTAGGGCTTTGGCGGTCTTCTTGGCTCACGTCTGAGAAACGCTGCCCGACCAACCGCGCAGCAGGAGCCGCAGGACATGCAAACGGCGCAGCCGCAGGCAGTGGTGCCACCGCAGATCAGACAGCAGGCGCCTACGTGGGCAATCCGGGAACGGGCAGACGGTCCTCGCGGGATTGCTCTAGCCCCAGTCCCACCGGTCGGTTTCCAACTCCGACTTTCGCCGGCTCGGGATGAGCCATCGAGCGCGAGGCAGCCTCGGCTCCGATCGTGGGTACCGACGGTGTCGATGTGCTTGCCCGGTGTGCAACTAGAGCGTTCAGCGCGAGCTACTTTAGACTCCTTCATGTCCACGACGACGCTGACGGCGTCGATCAGCCGGCTGTCCCGATCGAGGTTGAGGGAATGCCGCGGTAGGGCCGTGAGGACCTCGTTCCCTGATAACTCATCCAAGCTAGTGTGCTGCCTTCAAATTGGAGTGCTCAGCCCTCACAGAACCGGTGGCGTGGCGATCCCACCGGTTCGACCATTTCGAGATTGCCTCTTTGAAGCTGACCCGATTTCGTGGACACCTCATCTTTTGGGAGAAAGCGAGTCCGCGATGCCGAAGAGCCGAGCGCTGTGCCCGGCGGAGTTTCGCCGGCGGATGGTGGGAGTTGGTGCGAGCGGGCCGCACGCCGGAGGAGCTGTCGCGCGAGTTCGAGCCGACGGCGCAGTCGATCCGCAACTGGATGGTGCAATCCGCGCCGCGGGCCGTCGGAGAACCGGCGGACCGATAGGAAGCTGTCTAACTCTAACGGGGGACGGAGCCCTTCCTCCGCCCAATGCCGGTGCCAGCTCTCCAGCTCGCTCGGTGGGAAGGAAACCGTCACGTCGATGTCGGCCGACAGGCGCGGACGGCCCCAGCAGTTGACCGCCTGCGCGCCGAGTAGGTACCAGGACACGCCCTGCCGTCGCAGGGTGCGGGCGAGCGCGGCGACGACTTCAGCCGCGGCGTCGCTGGACACGGCTCAGGGCTTCGTGGACCGCCGCGTGCGCGGCGAGGTCTGCGTCGCGCTCCGCGCGGTCCGGCCAGTCGGGGCGCAGCGCGCGGACGTGGCGACGCAGCTCCTCGGCGACGCGGAAGCTCTCCGCGGGGCCGAGACGGCGCAGCCGCTCGACCCAGTACGCCGTGCGCACGCGTTCCGCCGCGTCGTGATCGACGCCGGCGAGGAGCGGCGGGTGCAATCCCGAAGCCATCGCCGCTACGCCTCCCCCCGCTCGCGCTCGAGCGTCACCCCGTGCTCGGCGGCGACGCGGTCGAAGAGGTCGATCATCCGCCGCACGTAGGCGCGCTTGTCGCGGTAGGTGCCGGGGAAGAAGCTCCGCTTGAAGCCGTGGATGACCACGTTGCGCAGGTCGCGCGGGGCGAGGTCGAACGCGGCGCAAGCCTGCTCCAGCTCGCGCGTGACCGTGGTGCGCGAGATCAGCCGGTTGTCGGTGCAGAGCGCCACCGAGAGCTTCTCGCGCACCATGCGCCCGAACGGGTGCTCGGCGACCCGCGCCAGCTCGGGCATGGTCTGGAGGTTGGAGGTGATGCACACCTCGAGCGTGATCCGGCGGTCGGCGATGTACTCGGAGAGCTGGCGCACGTAGCGCTCTGGGTCGGCCTCGCCCTGCACCTTCTCGGCGGCGTAGAGGTGGGTGCCGTGGCCGATGCGGTCGGCGTTCAACTTGGTGATCGCCTGGAAGATCGACTGTGGTCCATACGCTTCGCCGGCGTGGACGGTCTTCTTGAAGAAGTGGCGGTGGGCGAGCTGGAACGCGGCGGCGTGGTCGGAGGCCGGGTGGCCGGCCTCGGCGCCGGCGAGGTCGAAGCCGACGATCGGGAGCCCCAGCTCGTCGCGCGCCTCGACGACCGAGCGCGCGAGCGAGAGCGAGGCCACGCCGAACACCTCCTCGGACGGCCAGCGGTCGAGCACCGAGACGAGGGTCCGGTAGTAGGGCGAGAACTTGGCGGTGAACATGCGCAGGGCGCAGGCGATGATGCCGTAGCGGAACGGCGGCTCGCCGCCGACGGCGACCGCCTCCGAGGCCTCGTGCGCGCGCCGGGCGCGGTCGAGGCCGCGGTCGACGGCGGCGATCACCCGCCCGACGTCGAGCCCGGGGCGGACGTGGAGCTGGGGCGCGAAGCGCACCTCGACGTAGCGCACCCCCTCGGCCAGGCAGTCCTCGGCGAGCTCGAACGCGACCCGCTCGAGCGCCTCCTCGTCGTCGAGCACGGCGCAGGTGTAGGCGAACCCGTGCAGGTAGTCGGGCAGGTCGCGGTACGACTCCTTGAACACCAGCTTGAGCAGCCCCTCCGGGGTCGCCGACGGCAGCTCGACCTTGCGCTCGCGCGCCAGCTCGATGAGCGTCGGCAGGCGCAGCGAGCCGTCGAGGTGGACGTGGAGGTCGGACTTGGGGATCGCCGCGAGGAAGCCGCGCGGGAAGCGGCCCGCCGCGGCGCGGCCCTCCTCCGCGGCGGCGGGCGGGACTTCGAGGGTCGGGGCGCTGGGCGCCGGGTGGGCGTTGCTCACGGTCGATTCTCCGGGCTCGGACCGCCCCGCCGGGTGGGGCGCGCGGGGTGGCGCGATGCTAGCATCGCGGCCCATGAAGCCGACCACGACGACCCTGCTCGCCACCTCCACGCTCCTGCTCGCGGCCGTGCCCGCGGCGGCCCAGCCGTACGGTCCGCCCGCGCCGTCGCTCGAGATCACCCCGTTCGCCGCCTACCGCTTCGGCGGCGAGTTCGACAGCGTCGACTTCGACGACGACGTCTTCGACCTCATCGACGTCGAGGTCGACGACGGCGCCGGGTTCGGCGTCGCGTTCGACTTCCGCCTCGGCGGCGGCCTCTTCCTCGAGCTGTGGGCGAGCCGCCAGCAGACCGAGCTGGTCGAGAACAGCGGGATCTTCCTGCCCACCGAGGCGCTTTTCGACCTCGAGGTCGACTACTACCACGCCGGCATCCTCTACGAGTGGCGGCCGGGGCAGGCGCACCCGTTCTTCGTCGCCTCGGTCGGCGCCACCCGCTTTTCGCCCGACGCCCCCGGTCTCGACGACCTGGTGCGCCCGTCGTTCTCGCTCGGCGGCGGGGTCAAGGTGATGTTCGCCGACAACGTCGGCCTGCGCCTCGAAGGGCGCCTCGTCACCACCCTGGTCGAGGAAGACGACGAGGAGTTCTGCAGCCGCCGGGTCTGCTACGACTTCGACGAGGACGTCTACTTCTACCAGGGCGAGGCGCGGGCGGGGCTGGTGGTGGCTTTCTAGCGCCTACTCTTCCAGCCCGATCCGGATCAGGTCGATCACGCGCTCGACGCCGCGGACGTCGCGGGCGGTCGCGAGCGCGAGGCGCTCGCGGGCGGCGTCGGGGACCCAGCCGCGCAGGCTGACCACGCCGTCGGCGGCCTCGACCTCGAGCTCGAGCGCCCAGCGGCCCAGCTCGCCGAGCAGGTCGGCCTTGACCTGCGATTCGAGCGCGGCGTCGTTCAGCTCGCGCTCGGCCTCGGCGGCCGCCCGTCCGACCGGCCCCGGGCGGTCGCGGCGCAGCTCGAGCGCGATCCGGTTGTCGACCCGGCGCACGCCGGGCACCGACCTCGCCACCTCCTCGGCCAGCTCCTGGGTGACGCGCGCGGCGACCGTGCCGGACAGCCGCACGCGGTCGCCGGCGGCGGCGACGTCGATGCCGAGCGCGTCGGTGCCGAGCTTGCCCAGGAGCTTGACCCGCACCCGCTCGGTGAGCAGGGCGTCGGCGACCCGCTCGCGCAGGGCGGGGTCCTCGGCCGGTGCGCTCGGGGCGGGGCGGTAGCAGGCGGCCGGGGCGGCGGCGAGGGCCGCGAGGGCGAGGGCGGCCAGGAGGCGGGCTCGGCGGCGCATGCCGGCAGTCTAGCAGCCGCCCGCGCCGGCCCGAACCCGGCTGCTGGTAGCATCGGCCCCGTCCGACGATGTACGCCAAGGAATACCCGCCCGAGGAAGCCGCCGCCGCGCCGGAGGCCGAGCCGCGGCCGGCGGGGGACCGCCCGGACCGCGTGCCGCTGGTCCCGCGCTACGAGGGCCAGGGCTACGCCCCCGAGCTGGTCGCGCGCCGGCGCGCCTGGATCGAGGAGCGTACCGGCTGCCGGCTCGAGCACGCCGGCCGGTTCTCGATCCCGAGCGACGAGATGCGCGGCAACGTCGAAAACCCGATCGGCGCCGCCCAGACCCCGCTCGGGGTGGCCGGGCCGCTCGAGGTCCACGGCGAGCACGCGCAGGGGACGTTCTTCGTCCCGCTCGCGACCACCGAGGGGGCGCTCGTGCGCTCCTACGAGCGCGGCATGGTCGCGCTCACCCGTGCCGGCGGCGCCGTCGCGCGGGTGGTGGGCGACGCCAACCGCGCGTGCCCGCTGTTCGCGTTCGACGGCGTCGCCGAGGCGGCGGCGTTCGCCGCCGGGCTCCCCGCGCTCCTGCCCGCGGTGCGCGCCGAGGCCGAGGCGACCACCCGCCACGGGCGGCTGCTCGCGCTCGTCCCGCAGCAGGTCGGCCGCGACGTGATCGTCGAGTTCCGCTTCTCGACCGCCGACGCCCACGGCATGAACATGATCGCGCGCGCGACCGAGCGCGCCTGCCGCTGGCTCGCCGCGAACACCTCGGCGCGTTCGTTCACCCTGATGAGCGGCGCCGAGGGGGAGAAGCGCGCGGCCGGGTCGCTCCTCGCCGGCGGCAAGGGCAAGACGGTCGTCGCCGGCGCCCGCCTGTCGCGGCGGGTGGTGCGCGCGGTGCTCGGTGTCACCCCCGAGGACCTCGCCGAGCTGTGGCGGCGCACCGTCGTCGGCCACCTCGCGAGCGGCGCGCTCGGCTACAACGGCCACGCCGCGAACGGCCTGACCGCGCTCTTCATCGCCTGCGGCCAGGACGTCGCCAACGCGGTCAACTCGGCGGTCGCGATCACCACGTTCGAGGTGGAGGACGGCGACCTCCACGCCGCGGTCACGCTGCCCGCGCTCACGGTCGCCACGGTCGGCGGCGGCACCGGCCAGGGCACCGCGCGCGAGTGCCTGGCGATGCTCGGCTGCGCGGGCGACGGCAAGGCGCCGAAGCTGGCCGAGATCGCCGCCGCCGCCGTGCTCGCCGGCGAGCTGTCGTTCGGCGCCGCGCTCGCCGCCGGAGGGTTCGTCGAGGCGCACGAGACCTACGGCCGCAACCGGCCCGGCGAGCAGAGGGCGGGGGAGTGAAGAGCCCCGTGCGCCGGAGGACCGACCGCCGCGACCGCGCGCCGGACCGCCGTGGGGCGAGCGGCGACGGCGTCGAGCGCCCGCGGGCCGGAGACGCGGTCGCCGCGCCCGGGCGCCGGCGCGCGGGCGAGCGGGAGGAGACGGCGTGAAGCGCCCGTTCCGCGGCCTGCGCCAGGAGGGTCCCCGCGCGCGCTACGACGCGGTGGTGATCGGCGCCGGGATCGGCGGGCTGGTCACCGCCAACCTGCTCGTCCGCGCCGGGCTCTCGGTGCTGCTCGTCGAGCAGCACTACATGGTGGGCGGGTACTGCTCGACCTTCCGCCGCGCCGGCTACACGTTCGACGCCGCGAGCCACTTCTACCCGCTGCTCGGCAATCCGGAGACCTTGACCGGGCGCCTGCTCGCCGACCTCGGGGTGACCACCGGCTGGCTGCGCATGGACCCGGTCGACACCTTCCACCTGCCCGACGGCAGCCGCTTCGAGGTGCCGGCCGATTTCGCCCCCTACCGCGCCCGGCTCGACGCCGAGTTCCCCGCGCAGCGCGCGGCGCTCGACCGCTTCTTCGCGGCCGTGCGCGAGGCCTACCTGGTCGGCCTCCTCGCCTACTTCCGCGGGCGCGCCACGCCGCGCTTCGAGCGCTGGCGCGCGCTCACCGTGCGCGACGCCCTCGACCGCTTCTTCGCCGACCCGCGGTTGAAGCTCCTGCTCACCGCCGACTGCCCGCACTGGGGCTCGCCGCCCTGCCGCACGTCGTTCGTCTTCGACTCGATGCTGCGGCTCTCGTACTTCCTCGGCAACTACTACCCGGTGGGCGGCTCGCAGGCGTTCGCCGACGAGCTGGCGCTGCGCTTCGAGGAGCGCGGCGGCGACCTCATGATGAGCACCCGCGCCGAGCGCATCGAGGTCGAACGCGGCGCCGCCCGCGGGGTCGAGATCGAGACCCTGCGCGGCTCGCTCAAAGGGCGCCGGCGGGTCGCGGCCGGGGTCGTGATCGCCAACGGCGACCTGCGCGACCTCTGCCGGCGGCTGATCGGGGCGCGCCACCTCGACCCGGACTACGTCGCCGCGGTCGACCGCCTGCGGCCGTCGATGCCGTGCTTCCTCACCCACATCGGGCTCGAAGGGGTGGCGCGCGCGGACCTCGAGCGCGTCCAGGGCTACTACTGGGACGGCTGGGACCCCGACCTCGTCGGCGCCGGGGCGCTGCGCTGCAAGGTCTTCGTCCCCACGCTCTACGAGCCGGCGCTGGCGCCGCCCGGCGGCCACGTCGTGGTGCTGCAGAAGGTGCTGGCGATGGACTGCGACGCGGTCGCCGACTGGCCGGCGCACAAGGCGGCGGTCGAGCGGATCACTCTCGAGCGCCTGGGCGAGGTGCTGCCCGGGGTCGAGAAGCGGATCGTGGTGCGGCTCTCCGCCTCGGCCGCGACCGCCCGCCGCTTCACGCTCAACGACCAGGGGGCGATGCTCGGCTGGGAGATGGCGCCCGACCAGCTCGGCGAATCGCGTCCCGACACCGCGTTCCCGATCGCCGGCCTCCACCTGGTCGGCCACTGGACCCGCCCCGGCGGCGGCATCACGCCGGTCATGGTCTCCGCGCTGCGGGTCGCCGAGGCGGTCACCGGCAGCGCCCAGGCCGCGGCCTCGGCGGCGCTGCCCGCGGACCTCATGCGGGCGCTCGGCGGCGACGCCGCCTGACCCCACGCCCCGGACCGGTGCGCGGGCCCGCTACGGAACGACCCCGCTCCAGGCGCCGGCGTCGCCGGACTCGAAGCCGTCCTCGAAGATCAGCGGCGTCTGGGGCGGGTTGAACTGGAGGACGAAGAGGCCGCGGTTGATGTCGCTGACGATCACGATGCCGCTGGCGAAGAACGGGTAGTTGTGCCAGGCGCCGGAGAAGTTGGCGCTGTTGCTCTCGGGGTAGGTGTCGAAGAACCCGACCTCGGTCAGGCTCGCGGTCGCCGGGTCGTCGATGTGGAGCACGGAGAGGCCGGCGCGGTAGTTCGCCTGGTAGACGTAGTCGCCGAGGATGAACTGGTTGTGGTCGATCGCCGGCGCCCGCGGCCCCGTCGCCGTGTAGGCGCCGAGCATCAGCGGCGCCTCGAGGTCGAGAAGGTCCCAGACGTAGGTCCGGCGCGGCGCGGGATCCTCGTCCAGCTCGTCGTCGAGCAGGAAGTAGCGCTGGTCGGGGGTGAGCCAGCCCTGGTGGACGTAGCCGACGCCGGCGTAGCTGGTACGGGAGAGCTGCGCCGGCGCCGACTTGTCGGTGACGTCGACGATGGTGAGGGTGTCGGTATTGGAGGCGAAGCAGATCTCGTCGCCGACGTGCTCGAGGTCGGGGCCCTCGTAGACCACGCACTGGACGTCGTGCGTGTAGCCGTCCGCCGAGAAGCACCCCGCGAACGTCGGGTTCGCCGGGTCGCTGACGTCGACCATGTGCAGGCCGCCGCTGCAAGTGTTGCTGCCGTTCGCGTAGGCGAAGCCGGTGTCCTCGTTGATCGTGATGGTGTGCGTCCGGGTGACGCCGGTGTACAGGGCGGTGAGGTCCGTCGCCGTGCTGAACGTGACCGGCGGGTTCACGACGTCCCGCAACTGGGTGAGGTCGAAGACCTGGATGCCGTGGGAGCCGTTGTTGTCGGAGACGATGTAGGCGTGATTGCCGAACGCCTTCAGCTCGCGCCAACTGCTGGTCAGGGTCTGGCTCGGCAGGTTGCCCACGTAGACCGGGTTCGTCGGGTCCTCGAGGCTGATGAACGAGGTGCCGCTGCTGCGCCCCATGATCGCCCACTCGACGCCGGTCACCGGATCGGTCCAGCCCCAGAGCGCGCTCCCCGAGCCGCCGCCCATGCTCCCCAGCGGCACGTGGGCGAGGAGGTCGACGTTGCTGCACGGATAGACGTCGGCCATGCCGTCCACGCACGGCGTCGCCCCGAGCGGCGCCGTGGGGATGGTCGAAAAGTCGGTCGGGATCGAGGCCAGCTTCGCCATGACCTCCGGAGGAATGTGCTCGCCGAGGCCCTCGAGGGCCTTCGCGTGCTCATGGGTGTGGCAGGCCTCGGCGACCGGCGAGGGGAAGACGGCGACGGCGGCGGCCAACAAGCCGAGGACCAGAAGCCGCGCAACGGCGGACCGAACCACGCTCATGGCAGGCACTCTCCGGCAAAGAGTGAAGTGTCGGGGACCCCGGGAACCTGAAGCATCTAGCCTACAGCGGCCGCCCGGCCGGCGGCAAACAGCGCCCACGCCGCTCAGCAGTCGCGCAGGTCCTCGAGCTCGCCGCCGCCGGCCGGACCGGCCGCCTCGGGCCGGCGCGCTCGGGCCGGTCTGCTCAGACCGGGCCGCCCTCGAGCACCGCGCTGATCTCGGCCGAGATCTCCTCACGGTCGTCGTCGCGGGCGGCGACCAGGCGCTCGACCAGGTGGAGCAGGCGGCGGCGGTTCTTCTCGGCCAGCGCCTCGGCCGCGCGGCGCTCGGTGACGTCGCGCACGAGCGCCCACAGGCAGCGCAGCGAGCCGTCCTCGACCACGCCGGCGACGCTGACCGCAAAGTCGCGCGGGTTGCCCGCGATGTCGACCTCGTGGCACTCGAACTCGGTGGCGGCGAAGCCGCTGCCGATCAGCCGCCGCAGGCCGTCCATGTTGCGCGGGTCCTTGAGCAGCGAGAGGTTGCGCAGCGGCACGCCGGCCATGTCGGCGGCCGCGCCGGCGCCGTACATGCGGGCGAAGGCGTCGTTGCACTCCGCGATGTGGCCCCACTGCCGGAGGTTGTCGAGCATCCGCTGCTCGTCCACCCCGTTCTTGAGCCCCTCGACCAGCGGGTCGCGCTCGAACTCGACGCGGCAGATCCCCTCGCCCGAGGTGGCGATGAAGGTCCGGTAGCGGACGTCGCGCTCGCGCACCGCCCGCTCGGCCCACTTCTCCTCGGTCACGTCCTGGGCGTGGCCGAGCACCACCGGCCCCTCGCCGGGCGGCTGGTAGCGGACGTTCTCGTACGACCACACCCGCGGGCGGCCGTCGCGCGCGACCAGCCGCATCAGCCCGCGGTCGCGGCCGCGCACCCAGATCCGCTCGAGGTAGGCGTCGAACTGCCCGCGCACCGAAGGGTGGAGGAGCCGGCGCAGCGGCGTCCCGATCAGCTCCTCGGGATGGTAGCCGAGCGCCTCGGCGGCGGCCGGATTGATGAAGACCAGGGTCCCGACGCCGTCATGGGCGCAGATCAGACCGGCTCCGCGTTCGACCAGAAAACGGACGATCCGGTCGCGGTCCGCGACCGACGGGCCAGGCATGGCGCTCCCCTCCCTCCCTCGGAACGGCGAGATCGGATGACGAAAAATCGAAAAACGAAGCTGCGGGACGGAGTATACGGTCCGAAGGGCAGGAAGTCACCCCCCTGCTAGTTCCAGAACTCGTCGCCCGCGGTCTCCTGCTTGGCCGCCACCTGCTCCGCGAGCCAGGCCTCGAACTCCTCCTGGGGGAGGACGTGGAGGAAGCCGCGCATGCTGGCGTGGCCGTTGCCGCAGAGCTGGGCGCAGGCGACCTCGTAGTTGAGCCGATTCCGCAGCCAGTCGATCGCCTCGCTGCCCGTGAGGGTCTGGAACCCGTCGGAGCCGAGCTCGTCGTGCAGCGCGCGCACGCGCTCCGCGGGGAGGAGGTCGCCCGCGGAGAGATCGGACTCGCCCGGATCGGTGACCACGTGCAGCCCCGAGTCGAGGATGCGCTGGCGGTCGGCGGGCGAGAGCTGACGGTTGACGCGGTTCTCGCGCATCTCGGCGGTGGTGACGGTGGGCTCGAAGTGGACCGGGATCGAGACCCCGGGGATGGCGTCCTGCTTGACCCGCATCTCGTTGAGCATGAAGCTGTGGATGACGTCCTTGGAGGAGAGGTGGACGATCGCGGGGCGGTCGACGGGCAGGTAGAGGTTGTTCTGGTTGGTCACGTCGTCGGCCGCCGCCGGGTCCTCGCCGTCGAGGCCGAGCGGGTTGGTCGCCTCGTCGACCAGCTCGGCGCGGGTGGCGCCGAACGCGCCGTCGGGGCCGGGGTAGTGGACGTTCCAGGCGAACTGCTGGCCGACCACGCGCACCACGGTCGCCTCCGCGACCGCCGGGAAGGCGTCGACCCGCTCGGACCACAACGGGATCGAGAACGCGAGCAGGAGAACCGCCTCGATCACCGCCACGCCCCCCTCGAGCCACTTCGGCGCCTTGGTCTGGATCCCGCCGTACTCGGCGCGCGGGTTGCGGCCGCGGCGGAAGCGCGCCAGCAGGTAGAGGAAGAACGCGCCCCAGCCGACGAACAGCACCAGCATCAGCCAGTGCACCAGGACGTTGATCTCGTCGAGCGCGGCCCCGTGGGCCGACGCCACCTCCGGCAGTCCGAGCCAAGAACCCATCGCAAATCCTCCGCTTCGGGCCGCCGTCAGCTCGGCGTCCCGGGATGGACCAGGCGCAGGCCGCGCCGCGGGTCCTGGAGGCGGCGCACGCGCCGCCGCAGCGCCAGGACCACGGCGAGGCCGCCGCCGATCAGCAGGTAGACCAGCGCGCCGAGGAAGACCATCGACCAGCGCGCGCCCTCCGCCACCTGGTCCTCGGTCTCGCCGAAGCAGACCGGGCAGGCGGCGGCGTCGGCGGCGAAGACGAGCGCCAGCGCGAGCGCCGCGAGCGCGGCCGCCGCCCACCTCGTCCCCGGCGTCCTCGTGCCTCTCCTCGTGCCGCGCATCGTCGTCATCGCCGTCACAGGTAGCTCATGCCCCGGGTCTTGCGCAGGAACCAGACGCCGTAGACGACCAGGGCGAGCGCCGCCGCCGCGCCGCCGCCGGCGAGCAGCCACCAGCCGCCGCCGCTCCCGGCGGTCGCCCGCCCGGCCGCCCACCACGCCACCCACCCCGAGAGCAGGATCGAGGCGGCGATGAAGACGACGTGGAAGGCCTTGAGCGACACCGGCGGCTCCTCGATGGCGCATCTACGGCGGCGAGTCTACAGCCCGATCCGGTCGAGGTCGGTGAAGGTCGGCAGCAAGAGGACGAAGAAGAAGAACAGCACGGTGAACGCCATGACCACGAAGATCAGCTTCTTCTCCGAGATCAGGTGCATGAAGTAGCAGGCGACCAGCCCGCCCTTGACGCTCGCGATCAGCAGCGCCACCGCCACCGCCGCCGCGATCGGCAGGTCGAGGTAACTGACCGCGACCGTGATCAGGGTCAGCGCCATCAGGCTGACGAAGACGATGATGTAGACCCGGACGTGCCGGTCGATGTCGATCTCGTGGCCGCCCGCGGATCCGACGTCGTGTCGCTCGCCGCTCATCGCGCCCTCCAGGGAATCATCCGGTCCGTCTCCACTCCGCGGCTACAGCAGGTACAGCACCGGGAAGAGGAAGATCCACACCAGGTCGACGAAGTGCCAGAACAGCCCCGCGGTCTCGACCCGGTTGGTGAGCTGCTGGCGGTTGGTCGCCCACATCTTCGACCCCGGGCCGACGTACCAGGCGTTGACGATCATGCCGCCGAGCACGTGCAGCCCGTGCAGCCCGGTCAGGGTGAAGTAGATGGCGAGGAAGGTGCTCGTGCTCGGGAACAGGCCGTGGTGGAACTTGGCCGAGTACTCGAAGTACTTGACCACCAGGAAGACCAGGCCGAGCAGCACCGTCCCGCTCATGTAGAGCCGGAAGCGGCCGAGCTGGCCGCGCACCAGCGACGCCCAGGCCATGACCATGGTCACGCTCGAGGTGATCAGCACCACGGTGTTGAGCGTCGCCAGCGGCACGTTGAGGAGGTCCGACTGCTCGGGCCAACTCGGGGCGCCGACCCGGAGCAGGATGTAGCTCGCGAACAGCGCCCCGAACAGCATCACCTCCGAGGCGAGGAACAGCCAGATGCCGATCTTGACGTTGTTGAGCCCGGTGTCGGGCCGGATGTCGACGGTGTAGGGGATGGCGGTGGACATGGTCGTCTCCCTCGGCTCTCCTGTCGATGTCTCCCGCTAGCCGGCGGGCTGGACCGCCGGCTCGGCGCCCGGGGCGGCCGCCGGCGGAGTGGCCTCGGGCGCCCACTGCGGCGCGAAGCCGCCGGCGGCGCCCGGCGCGCTGTACTCGTAGGGGCCGCGGTAGGCCGCGGGCGCGACCGCGAAGTTGCCGTGCGGCGGCGGCGACGGTGCCACCCACTCGAGCGTGGTCGCCTCCCAGGCGTTGTCGGCCGCCTTGCGCCCGCGGCGCAGGCTCAGGAAGAAGTTGAGGATGAACGGGAGCTGGCCGATCGCCAGGCCCCAGGCCGAGAACGAGATCACCTTGTGCAGGTCGAGCACGCCCTGGGTGTGGGTGTAGACCGCGCCGCCGTCGAAGAGCCGCCGCTGCATGCCCGCCATCCCCTGGTAGAGCATGGGCAGGAAGACGCCGTTCATGCACACCAGGCTGATCCAGAAGTGGATCTTGCCCAGCTTCTCGCTGAGGTAGCGGCCGGTCGCCTTCGGGTACCAGTAGTAGATCCCGGCCATCAGTCCGAAGAGCGTCCCCGGCGCCACCACGTAGTGGAAGTGGCCGATCACGTAGTAGGTGTCGTGGAGGTGGATGTCCGACGCCGAGAGCCCGAGCGGCAGCCCGGTCAGCCCGCCGATGCCGAACATCGGCAGGAACGCGAGCGCGAACAGCATCGGCGTGTTGAAGCGGATCGATCCCCCCCACAACGACAGGATCAGCGCGGTCAGGATGATCACCGACGGGATCGAGATGATCATCGTCGTGGTCTGGAAGAACGCGTTCATCGCCGTCCCCATCCCGGTCAGGAACATGTGGTGGGCCCAGACGATGAACGACAAAAAGCCGATCGCGAGCACCGAGTAGACCAGCGACTTGTAGCCCCACAAGGGCTTGCGGGTGTTGTTCGCGATCACCTCCGCGATGATGCCGAGCGCGGGGAGGATCAGCACGTAGACCTCGGGGTGGGCGAGGAACCAGAACAGGTGCTGCCAGAGGATCGGGCTGCCGCCGCCGGTCGCCTCGAAGACCTGGCCGCTGACCACCAGCCCCGAGGGGAGGAAGAAGCTGGTGCCGGCGAGCCGGTCCATCAACTGCATGACCGCGGCGCCCTCGAGCGGCGGGAACGCGAGCAGCAGCAGGAACGCGGTGACGAACTGCGCCCAGACGAAGAACGGCAGCCGCCAGAAGGTCAGACCGGGGGCGCGGAGCTGGATGATGGTGGTGATGAAGTTGAGCGCGCCGAGGAGCGACGAGGTGATCAGGAACACCATGCCGACCAGCCACCAGGTCTGGCCCGGGGGCGCGATGTCGGCCAGCGGCGGGTAAGAGGTCCAGCCGCTCTGCGCCGCGCCGCCGGGGACGAAGAAGCTTGCCAGCATCGTGACGCCGCCGAGGAAGAACGCCCAGTAGGACGCCATGTTGAGGCGCGGGAAGGCCATGTCCGGCGCCCCGATCTGGAGCGGCACCACGAAGTTGCCGAAGCCGCCGACCGCGAGCGGCACGACCCCGAGGAAGACCATGATCGTGCCGTGCATGGCGCCGAGCGAGTTGTAGAACTCGGGCAGCATGATGCCGCCCGGCATGCCGTCGCTGAACAGCGCCCCGAGCACCGGCAGCGGCCGGCCCGGGAACGCGAGCTGGTAGCGCATCAACATCATCAGGCAGAAGCCGAAGAACAGGAACAGCAGGCCGCTGACCCCGTACTGGATGCCGATCACCTTGTGGTCGGTCGAGAAGACGTACTTGCGCCAGAAGCCGAGCTCGTGGTGGTCGTGCCCGGCGGGCGCGTGCTCCCCGGCCTCCCGGCCGTGGGCCTGATCGTGATGCGCGTCGTCCATCTGCGTCCCCCGCGGTGGTTCGGTTGGCGGCCGGCCGGCGCCGCGCGCTCTCGCCGGCCGCCGGGTTCGGATCGTCGGGTCCCGGCGCGCGAGACTACTTCGCCGGCACCTTGAAGCTGAAGTCGAGCGTCTGGCTGCCGTCGGCGGCGACCGTCGCCGAGCCGGTCTGGGTGCCCAGCCGCTCGTGCCAGGCCTCGACCTGGTAGGTGCCGGCGGGGAGGTTCGCGATCGTGAACTTGCCGTCGGCGCCGGTGATGGCGAAGTAGGGGTGGCTGACCACCGCGACCCAGGCGTTCATCCACGGGTGGACGTCGCACTTGACCTTGAACATCGGCTCCGGCTTGGCCAGCACCTGGGCCTTCTCCTTGAGCGTCGCCGGCATGCCGACGTTGAACTCGCGGTTGACCGCGGGCAGGCCGTGGACGTTGTGCAGGATGCCGTCGGAGTTCTTGAACAGCAGCTCCTGGCCGGCGCCGACCGCGGCGACGTGCGGCTTATACATGCAGCCGTTCTGGTCGATCACCGCCCGGCCCTTGGGCGCGGCGCCCGCGGGCGGGTTCTTGACCTCGACGAAGACGTTGGCGAGCGCGTTGCCGGCGCCGAGCACGAGCACCTCGGCGGTCACCGGCGAGCTGTGCTTGGCGGCGCACGCGGGATCGGCGTTCATGTCGAGCGGCCGGAGGCTGGGCACCTTGTCGTTGTACGTGATCTTGCCGGTCACGGTGCCGGCGGCGGCCGGCGAGGCGATCGCCGCCAGCGTCAGGGCGGCGGCGAGAGGGAACACGAGTCGGTTCATGTCGATGTCCTCACTTCGGTTGCTCTGGGGTCGTGGCGCCCGCTTCCGTGCCGGGCGGTCAGACGTTCTCGAACGAAAGCGACTCCGGGAGCCGGGGATCGCGCACCGGGACCAGCGCCCGGCGCCGCATCAGGAGGCCGAACGCGCCGGCCCCGAATCCGACGACCGCGACCAGGGTCGCGGCGTCGAGCGCGTGCGGGCGGAACCCGGCGGGGTCGAGGCTCGGCATCACCAGCCAGTATAGGTCGAGGTAGTGCATCCCGAGCATCCACGCCGCGCCGGCGAACAGGGTCGCCGCCCGGCGCTTGACCGCGCGCGACAGGAGGAAGAAGAACGGCAGCGCGAAGTGGCCGGCGGCCAGCGCCACCGTCGCCCCCTCCCACCCCGGCCCGGTGCGGTGAGCGTACCAGAGCGTCTCCTCCGGGAGATTGCCGTACCAGATCAGCATGAACTGGGAGAACGCGATGTAGGCCCAGAAGACGACGAACGCGAACAGGAGCTTGCCGAGGTCGTGGAAGTGCTCGGCGGTGAGCACCTCGCCGAGCGCCGGCCGCGCCGCGAGCGCGAGCAGGATCAGGGTCGCGAACACCGCGACCACCGAGCCGGCGAAGAAGTAGACGCCGAAGATCGTCGAGTACCAGTGCGGCGCGAGCGACATGATCCAGTCGAACGCGCCGACCGTGAGCGTGAGCGCGAAGACGATCAGCGCCGGCGGGGCGAGCGCCTTGAGCCGGCGCGAGATCGCGGGGTCGCCGCTCGCGTCCTGGGCCAGGGAGCGGCGGCGGAACCACCAGGCGAGGAGCGACCAGAGGCCGAGCACGACCGCGGCGCGGATCAGGAAGAAGCCCGGCTCGAGCCAGGCGCTCTTCTCCGCGAGCAGCGGATCGGCGGCGGCCTCCGGCCGCGCCCACGGGTAGAGCCGCTCGAGGCCGAGCGCGACCGGGACGAAGAGGAGCGCGAGCAGCGGCATGACGGCCGCGAGGTGCTCGGCGAGGCGGCGCACCACCGTGCTCCAGCCGGCGCGGGTCGCGTGGTGGAGGAGGACGAAGAACAGCCCGCCGAGCGCGATCGAGGTCGCGAACAGCCAGGCGACCAGCCAGGAGGCGTAGAAGCGGTCGCCGTCGCCGGCGAGGAGCCCCGCGGCGGCGAGCGCGACCGCGCCGAGGCCGAAGCCGAGCGCCGGCACCTTGCGCGCCCAGCCGGCGGGCGGCGCGGTGGCCGCGGCCGGCAGGGTGACCATCGGCCGGTGCGCCGCGCTCGGCTCGGTCCTGGCGTGATCGCTCATCGTCCCCTCGCGCTCAGGCGCCGGCCCTGGCGCCGCCGCCGGTCTCGATCGACTCGACGTGCTCGGCGCCCAGCCGGCCGAGCAGCGCCGCCGTCGCGGCGCGGTCGAAGCGCGGGTCGGCGGCCTCGATCGAGATGAAGAAGCGGTCGTCGCTCGCGCGCTCGAAGCGGGTCGAGTCGAACAGCGGGTGGTGGTGCCGGGGCAGGCGCGAGAGCAGCAGGAAGCCGACGACCGCGCCGGTGGCGCCGCCGAGCACCCCGCACTCGAACATGATCGGCACGAACGCCGGCCAGGAGAAGAGCGGCTTGCCGCTGATCACCAGCGGGTAGGCGGTGGTCGACACCCACCACTGGAGGAACATGCCGCCGGCGGCGCCGGCGAGCCCGAGCGCGAGCACGAACCAGCCGACCGGCGAGCGCCGGACGCCCATGTCGCGCTCCAGCCCGTGGACGGGGAACGGGGTGTGGGCGTCCCAGCGCGAGAAGCCGGCGTCGCGCACCTCGCGGCAGGCCGCGGCCAGGCGCTCGGGGCTGGCGAACTCCGCCAGCAGCCCCCAGAGCTTGCGCTCGCCGGTGCCCGTTTTCGTCGGCCTCATCGCGTCGCCCTCATCCGGCGGACCTCATGCCGCGTGGCGCATCCGCGCCTCCGGCAGCACCCCCTTGACCTCGGACATCGCGACCATCGGCACGAAGCGGACGAACAGGCAGAAGAGCGTGAAGAACAGCCCGAAGCTGCCGATCAGGGTGGTCAGGTCCCAGACCGTCGGGACGTAGATCGCCCACGCCGACGGCAGGAAGTCGCGGTGCAGCGACGTGACGATGATCACGAAGCGCTCGAACCACATGCCGACGTTGACCAGCAGCGAGGCGACGAACAGCAGCGGGATCGAGGTGCGCAGCTTCTTGAACCAGAAGAGCTGGGGCACGACCACGTTGCAGGTCACCATCGTCCAGTAGGCCCAGGCATAGGGGCCGAGCGCGCGGTTGAGGAAGGCGAAGCGCTCGAACGGGTTGCCGCTGTACCAGGCGATGAAGAACTCGGTGGCGTAGGCGTAGCCGACCAGGCTTCCGGTCAGGAGCATCAGCTTCGCCATGCGGTCGAAGTGGAGGAGCGTGATCAGGTGCTTGAGCCGGAACGCCACCCGGCAGACCACCATCAGGTTGACCACCATCGCGACGCCGGAAAAGATCGCCCCGGCGACGAAGTAGGGCGGGAAGATCGTGGTGTGCCAGCCCGGGAGCTGCGAGGTGGCGAAATCGAACGACACCACCGAGTGCACCGAGAGCACCAGCGGCGTGGCCAGGCCGGCGAGCAGCAGGTAGGCCTTCTCGTAGTGCATCCACTGCCGGTGCGAGCCGCGCCAGCCGAGCGCGGGGAGGCCGTAGGCGAGCCGCCGGATCCGGGTCTTCGCGCGGTCGCGGATGGTGGCGAGATCGGGGATCAGCCCGAGGTACCAGAACAAGAGCGACACCGTGCCGTAGATCGAGACCGCGAAGACGTCCCACATCAGCGGGCTTCTGAACTGCGGCCACATCGCCATCTGGTTGGGCACCGGCAGCATCCAGTAGTCGAGCCACGGCCGGCCGACGTGGATGGTCGGGAAGAGCAGCGCGCAGGCGACGGCGAAGAGCGTCATCGCCTCGGCGAAGCGGTTGATCGAGGTGCGCCAGCGCTGGCGGAGCAGGAACAGGATCGCCGAGATCAGGGTGCCGGCGTGGCCGATGCCGACCCAGAACACGAAGTTGACGATGTCGAACGCCCACGCCACCGGCACCTGGTTGCCCCAGATCCCGATCCCCTCCCAGAACAGCCAGGCGACCGAGACGCCGAGCATGCCGAGCATCGCGAGCGAGATGCCGAACGCGATGTACCAGCCGCGCGGCGGCCGGGTCTCCACCACCTCCGCCACCGCCTGGGAGACGCCGTGGAAGCCCGGTCCGCCGGCGATCAGCGCCGGCCGGCCCTCGACCGGGTCGATGTCGGTCGTGACGGGGTCGTAGTCGACCACCCGCGGATCGATCTCGGCGACGGCCATGCGGTGTCGGGCTTCCCCTCCTCCTACACCAGCCTGTTCAGCGGGGCCGGCCGGTCCGGCCCGGCCGCGGGCGACACCGCGGCGGTCGCCCCGGGGGGCGTCGAATGCCGGCGGAAAACCGCCGCACGGTGTACCACGGGCGGCCGGTGGTGGTCAACCCTCGTCATGGCGTCGATGGCGTCGTCAGGCCCCCGTCGAGGCGCGGGCGAGGCGGGGCTCGGACCGGCCGGCCCCGGCGGCCGCCCGGCCGGCCAGGAACTCCGCGATCGCCGCCGCGGCGCGCTCGGCGCTGGCGACGGTGTCCGGGATGCCGGCACCGTGGTACGCGCTGCCGGCGAGGTAGAGGCCGGGGCCGCAGCGCGCCGCGATCGCCGCCACCCGCTCG
>CAZNIX010000023.1:249-21355 GCA_964573125.1 uncultured Thermoanaerobaculia bacterium | reverse complement strand
GCCGCGAGCCCGCCGGGGACGCCGGGGGAGCGCCCCGCCGCGCCGGGCCGCCGGCGGTCGCCGGGCGGGTGCCGCTGGTGGTGGTACTCGCCGGCGGCTACGGCCAGGAGGCCTGGCGCTACGGCGCGCGCTTCTGCGCCTGGCTCGCCGCCGGCCGGGCGATCGAGCCGCCGACCACCGAGGAGATCATCCTCGCGCGCTACCGCCGGATGGCGCGGCGCTTCCAGCCGAGCGACCTCACCGCCGAGACGGAGAGCGGCGGCGACGGCTTCGGCCTCACCGAGGAGGACGTGCTCGGGGCCCTCGGCGGCGCGCCCCACCGCACCCGCTTCCTCGGCTACTACTCGCGCCACGGCATCGAGCTGGCGCTCGAGCGCTCGGGCGTGCTCGACCGCCTGCGCGCGCTCGGCTTCGAGCCCTGGCTGGAGATGGACCTCGACAGCCCGGGCGGCGAGACCCTGCGCGTGTTCGGGAGCCCGGGCCGCAGAGAGCTGCTGACCGAGCTGCGCGCGGCGCGCGATCCGCTCGCGCTCGCCGGCTTCGAGCTGCTGCGCGTCGAGTGGCTGATGATCCAGAACCCGCGCTCGGAGTTCGCCGCCGACCGCCCGGCGCTCCCCGGCCAGCGCCACCCCGGGCTCGGCCTGCTGCGCGACGTGATCTCGCTCTTGATCCTGGTCTGCGACCGCCTCGGCCTCGACGGGCTCTGGTTCGTTCCCTCCCACTTCCACCTCGCCGCCCAGTCGCGCAAGTACCTGCGCTTCGTCCGCCCCGAGGACGAGGCGCGCTTCCGGGCGATGTGCCGGGCGCTCGACGACCTGCCGCTCGGCCAGGCCACCCGCGCGGTGGCCGAGGGGCGGGTGCGCGACGAGCGCGGCCAGCCGGCGGAGTGGAAGCCGGTGCCGATGGTGCTGCCGGTTTCCGAGCGGCTGCGCGCGAGGGCGATGGGCGAGGAGTACGAGGAAGAGGTCGCCGCGGCGGCCGGCCGGTTCCACTACTCGCTCGTCTAGCCACCCTTGTGGTGGATGGCGAACGTGCCGCCCTGGGGGTCGAGGCACTGGGCGATCCAGTCGCCTCCCGGGACTTCCATCGGGCCGTTGATCACCTGGCCGCCGGCGGCCTTGATCGCTTCGATCTTGCGGTTGACGTCGTCGACCCGCACGTAGCACAGCCAGGCCGGCGGGCCGGGCATCTCGGCCGGCTTGCTGAAGATGCCGCCGAGCGGCACGTCGGGGACGCGGCCGTACATCTGGTAGATCCCGGCCGGGCCCATGTCCATCGCCGTGGTCTTCTGCCAGCCGAAGAGATCCTGGTAGAACGCGAACGCGGCCTCGGGGTCGGTGGTCGCCAGCTCGTGCCAGGAGTGCTCGCCGATCTCCGGCGGGCCGTCGTGGCCGGCCGGCTCCCCCTCCGGCGTGTAGACCGCGAACGTCGCGCCCTGCGGATCGGCGAGGACGGCGAAGCGGCCGACCGTCGGGATGGTCATCGGCTCGACCCACACGGTGGCCCCCAGCTCCCGGGCGCGGGCGGTGGTGGCGTCGACGTCGGGCGAGGCCACGTACGGGAGCCAGCACGGCGGCGCGCCGGCGGCCTCCGCCCCGTCCGGCTTCTTCAGAATCCCGGCGCAGGGCATCTCGCCCCGGGTGAACATGGGGTAGGGCCCCTTCTCCCCCTGCCATACCGTCGTCCCCCAGCCGATGACGCCGCTGTAGAACGCCTGGGCGGCCTCGGGGTCGGTGGTCAGCAGCTCGTGCCAGATGAAACGTCCGCGTGGGAAGTCGGTGCTCATGGCTCTCTCCTCCGGTGGGTCGATCGGTCCAGTCAGGTTGGCGGATCCGTCGGCGGCATCATACGCGTAAATAAGGCGTAAGGTTGCATCCGCCGGTGCGATCGTCGCCGGATTGTCGCCGCGGCCGGGCGGGTCAATCGCCGGACGGGCGATCCGAGCCGGTGAGCGGCGCCAGTGCGGCGCGGACCGCCGGCAGGCCGTCCTCGTGCACCCGCAGCACCGGCAGCCGCCCGACCGTGTCGTCCCAGTACGGAGTGCGGCGGAACCACCAGAGCCAGCGCGCCTGGCGGTCGCCGGCGAACGCCGGGTCCTCGAGCGCGGCCGCCCACTCGGCGGCGAGCGCGGGATCGGCCGCGAGCCGCTCGAGCGCCAGCCGCTCGAGCACGCCCGAGTCGATGTACTCCTTGCGCTCGAGCGCGGTCGAGAGGAGACCCCAGGCGAAGAGCGAATCGGGCGCCTCGGGCTCGAGGAGCTGGACCGCGACCTCGAAGTCGGGCTGGTCGGCGGGCACCCAGAGCGCGCCGGCTGGCACGCTCACGCGCTCGGCGGCGCGGGCGACCTCGCCCTCGACGCGGGTCAGCCCCTGGTAGGGCGCCTCGGCGTACTTCGGCGCGGCGATCCGCAGCGTCTCGGCGGTCAGCTCGGCAGGCCGTGCCAGGGTCTCGACGCGGAGCCCATGGCCGGCGAGCCGCTCCTCGATCTGCGGCCAGCCGGGGAGGACGAGGTAGCCGCGCGGCCGGGTGACGGCGATCCCCGCCACCGAGCGGTGGTGCCAGTCGACCTCGACCTCGCGCACCGCGCCGCGCTCGTAGGCGAGGATCGGCGCCCCGAGAGCGACCGAGTCGATCGTCCGCCAGTCGTAGACCGGGAAGCGGATGCGGTCGGGCTCCCCCGCCGGCTTCCAGGTCAGAACCACCTCGGACGGCTCCGCCCCCGGCCGGCCGGCCGCCACCGTCGCCGACTCGGCGGCGGCGACCGCCGCGACCAGGTCGCCGCCGGCGCGGTCGATCTCGTCGAGCAGGGCGGCGAGGAAGTCGCGGTTCGCGAGCACGCGGTCGCGGTAGGGCTTGTAGGAGTGGTTCTCGATCAGGATCGACGGCCGGTGGCGCAGCGGGTAGTAGCCGGTGGCGTAGCGCGGCTCGGGCACCCACGAGCTGAAGCCGGCGGCGGGGTTCGTGCGGTCCAGCAGATCGACGTACGGGCCGTTGCGGTGGCCGGCGGCCGCGGTCGCCACGAGCACCCGCGGCAGGTGGCCGGCGAGCCAGGCGCCGACCGGCGCCGCGAGCTGCGGCGGCTCGACCCACGCCCAGGTCAGCACCCAGTCGTGGTCGACGCCGTCGGTGACGTGGTTGTCGACGTGCAGGTGCGGCCGCCAGCGGTCGACCAGCCCGACCAGCGCCCGCGCCTCGGCGCTCTGGAGCTTGAGGTGGTCGCGGTTGAGGTCGAGCCCCGAGGCGGTGGTGCGGAACCCCATCCCGTCGACCGGCCCGTCCTGGTTCGGCCGGTTGAACGGCGAGACGCGCTCGTGGCCGTCGACGTTGTAGATCGGCACCCAGAGCACGACCGCGCGCGGCACCGGCCGCCGCCCGAGCGCCATGTCGCGCAGGAGCATCAGCGAGGCGTCCTTGCCGTCGATCTCCCCGGCGTGGATCCCGCTTTGGATCATCACCACCGGCCGGCCGGCGGCCGCGGCCTGCTCGGGCGTGAACTCCCCGGCCGCCGAGAGGATCGCCACCGGCATCGGCCGCCCCTCCCCCGAGGTGCCGAAGACGTCGAGCTCGAGCGCGGGGAACGTCGCCGCGAGCCGGCGGAGGAACGCGACCGTCTCGTCGTACGAGGCGGTGGCGCGGAATCCGGTGCGCTCGGCGACGGTGAGCCACTCGTCGGGGACGGCGGGCTCGGTCGCGGGGGCGGCGGCGGGGAGCGCGAGAGAAGCGGCGAGGGCGAGGGCGAGGGCGGAGAGCGAGACCGCGGAGGTGGTTCGGCTCATGGTGGCGGCATTCTCTCAGGGTCGGCGGCGGATCCGGGCGAGGCGCCGAAAGGTGGTCTCGCGGAGGCTTGACCCGGCGCAACAAGGCGGTAGTCTCCGCGCGGGCTACACTTGCGAGCGGGCAGCGAGCGGGCAGTGAGCCCACGCCGAGGAAGCCCGGGCAACCCTCCGGCCGTCCCGGACGCCTGAATCGTCGTCCCAGCAACCGGCGCCCTCGGACGCATGCGGGGGTTGAGCTGCTCGAGTTCCTCTGCAGAGTGGCGCATCGCCAGCAGATCTTCTTTCTTTGGCGGCCCTACTCGGAGGATCCGAACGACGACATGATCGCAGCCGCGCGCCATTCGGACAGCGACGACGGTGCGGGGCCCTGCGCGAGCTGGAAGCCGAGTTGGAAGAGCGCGCCGACGAATCGGAGTGAGGCGCGTGGAGGCTGAGCCGTGAAAGTCGCCGAGCTCCGCGCCCTGCTCGATCGCTACGGCGCCGACCAGCTCCGCCTGCTGGTGGTCGAGACCTACAAGCTGCTGCCCAGGCGCGTGCGGGAGGACAGCGCCATCGACGACCTGGTGCGCGACCCGCGCCCGCGACCGCGGGCGGCCCGTGAGAACCGCGCCGCGCCGCCGCCGGACATCGAGACGCTGGCCGACGAGGTGGGTGCGTTCCTCGAGTTCGCCAACCGCCAGTACTACATCGCGCCCAACCGCCTCGTACCCAAGAGCGAGCGCCCGAAGTGGCGCTTCCTCGTCAAGCGCTTCGTCCGCCAGCTCACCGAGGCGGCCGGCGACGAGGACGCTCTCCCCCAGGCGGCCGACCTGCTCGGCCGGCTCTACCGGCTCCTCTGCCTCGCCTGCGGCCAGTGGGTCTTCAACACCGACGACCCCTTTCGCTCGGTCGGCATCGAGCAGGCGGACCTTCTCGGCCAGGTCCTGGCCCTCGATCGGGCGCGGCTGCCGCCCGGCGAGTTCGTCCCCCATGCCCTGGAGCTGGTCGTCGAGAGCGAGCTCGACCGCTCGACCCTCTCTACCGGGTTGATCGAGGCTCTCGGCGAGCAGCTCCCGACCCCGGCGCTCCGAGAGCTCGCGATCGCCGCCTGCACGCGCAGGATCGCCGAGATCGACCGCGAGCACGCGGCGGCCCGGAGGCAACGCCGGGGCGGCAAGGACCGGGCGCCGGCCTTCGGCCGCGAGGTTTCCGACTACCGCGTCCGGTCGCGGATCAACCGCCTCGCCGAGACCGGCTTCCGCTGCCACCTCGCCCTCGGCGATCCCGACTCCGCGGTCCGTTACTTCGCGCGCCACTGGCGCGAGAACGACCCGGAGGTGAAGCTCTACGTCCTCCTGAGCCATCTCCTTCAGCTCCGGCTCAAAGAGCGGTGGCTGGCGGCCTACGACGAGGCGGTCGCGAAGGGCGTCCAGCCGCGGAAGAGCGTCAAGGAGGCCTACCAGAAGGTCCGAGCGAGCGGGCGGTTGCCGGAGTGGATGCCCTGAGCGGGCGGGGGCGCCACGCCTGGCGGCTCGGATGAGCCGCCGCCGCCCGAACGCCACCAGCCGCCGTCCGTACCGGCGCCACGGCTCGGCCTCCTCGTCCCGGGCCGGGTGGTCGCCGGCGGCGGCGATGCGGTGAGCGAGGTCGGCATGGGCCCCATCACCGGACTTGACCCGTTTTCACCGGCATCCCTCCGCCGCGGTACGGGCTTCCAACTGCTACCTCGAGAGCCAATTCCTCGACCCACTCTCGCTGCGCATCGGTTTCGGGTACCGGGATTCCGCGGGCAGCCTCGATGGTGCGAAACGCCGATTGGGGTTCTTCACCAGTGGAGACCAAGAGCGCCGCCGCAATCGGTGCAGATCTTCCGATTCCCTGGCGGCAGTGAAGGGCGACGCTCCTCCCTGACTCGAGCGCCCGCTTCAACGCCCTGATCAGGTCGTCCGTCTCCGTCCGTGACGCGGGGACACCGCGGTCGGGAATCGGGAAGGCATGGAACTCCAGCCCCACCCCGCGGGCGTGTGGCATCTCCAGTTGAAGCCCCAGCTCCGTCTCCTCCTCCGGCGTGAGCAGCGAAGCCACCACGCCAAAGCCAGCCTCCCGCCAGCTCCGAACGTCGTCTCGAAGCCAGTCTCCACCTCGTGGGCGCGGAACGATTCCGAGCCGGCCGGGCCACGGACCCGGGACCCAATTGACCTCAGCTCTCATTCCTGGTCCCGGTCGTTCAGCGACCATCCTGCCATGATCTCCCTGGGGAGCTGGTCGACATCCACGCTGCGCTCCCGCAGGAAGTGGACGCGATGGGTGGCCATCCATTAGCGGCCCCCCGAGGCAGAGCGTGCCTCGCTGAATGCGCGATACACTTGGCGTGGCGGGAAGTAGTCCGCGCCGGCGCTCTCGGGTCGGCTCACCGTGCCGGGCACTGCTTCCACGCACAGGGGGTGGGCATGGAGCTCTACGAACTGGTCTTGGAGCTGAAGCTGCTCGAGCGGCGCCTGACCCTCTACGAGGAGAAGTACGGCGTCTTGAGCGAGGACTTCTACCGCGCCTTGACGTCCGGCGAGCTGGCGCGCTTCGACGAGTACGACGAGAGTCGCGTGGACTTCAGCCGATGGAAGGGTCTGTACGAGACCTGGCTCCGGCGCAAGACTGCTTACGACACGCGCGTTCGCGAAGAGACCATCGTCAAGGCCCTCCGCTTCCAGCCGGCGTACTGAGGATGGCCGTCGAGGCTCTTCGGTCGCTGAAGTCGTACAGCCAGCTCGTCACCGACCTCCTCCAGCGACCCGAAGTGGAGAGATCCACGGTGGCCGTGTGGTCTGACAGCCCCTATACCGGAGTCGCGGAGGGCGAGGTCTTCTTCCGCGGCCGCCTCCGGCTGCGCCTCCGCGAGGAGATCGACTTCGCTGATGGTCTGATCACCTCATACGGCTATGAGGTCTATCGCAGCGAGGAGCGGCTTTTCTGGTACGACGACTTCCCTCACCCGGAGGACCCGTCCCTGGCCTCGACCTTCCCCCACCACAAGCACGTACCGCCGAACATCAAGAGAAACCGCATCCCGGCGCCGGGTCTGAGCTTCGACCGCCCCAACCTGCCACTGATCCTGGACGAGATCTCGGACCTGCTCTCGAGTCCTTAGAGGCGGCGACCTCGGCCCGCCGGGCGGCACCCGCGACCGCCGTCCGGAGCTGTTCCAGCGAGGCGATCCGGTCGGCGCACGCCCCGCAGGCGAGGAGGTTGACCTCCAGGGCCTCGGCGCGCTCGCTTCCGACCTCGTGGAACAGGTCGTCGGGCAGCTCCGCGAGTCCGACCGCGCAGGGAGCCGACCCGGCCGTCACGCTGCGGCTCCTTCGAGGCCGAGACAGTCCCGGAACCGGGCGACGCCGCGGTGCCGGATCACGCGGACGTTCTCGGAGCCGAGCCCGAGCGAGGCCGCGATGTCGCCGCTCGACTGCGAGACAGCCCTGACCCGCGTGCGGCGGATCGGGTCCGGCGGGGCGACGCTCGACGTTACCGAGGTCGCGATCGGTCGCGTCGATCGGCGCGAGCCGAGCGTCCAGAGAGCGCCGCCTGCCCGCCAGCGTCCGCGCCACCCCGAGGACGAACGCCCCGATCCGCTCGGGCTTCCGAACCCGCCCGGCACGCCGCCTCTGGATCGTCAACAGGAGCGCATCCTGCGCCAGTTCGCGCCGCGCGTCCTCCGAGCCGAGCCGCCGCCGCCCGAACGCCACCAGCCGCCGGCCGTACCGCCGGGACGGCTCGGCCTCCTCATCCCGGGCCGGGTGGTCTCCGGCGGCGGCCATGCGGCGAAGGGAGGTCGGCATCGGCGAGCGCGGGTGGTCCTTCCGAACTTGGCAGACGGATTGGGAAGTTGTCGGGGCCGCGGCTACGGTCCCGGTGACGGATCTGCTTGCCACCCCGAGCGCCGGGTCGCGAGGCCACTGCCGCACCATTCGCCCTTCCGTGGGAGGTTGGCGCCGGCAAGACCTTGCTTCAGCGAATGCGAAGCCCTATACTGCCAGGAGCATGTGCGCACGCCGACAGCGCGCAGCCGGGATCAGCGAAGGGACTACGGCACGGCCAGGTTCCCGTGCCCCGGCGGCGGAGCCCGACGTGGATACCGGAAGCCACCTGATGGCTGGGGGTGGCAACGCGCTTGGTGGGCACGCGTGGTAATTGGATGGATAGGGCTGGACAGTAATGGACAGATCTGGAAATCGCCCGTCGCTGAGCTAATAGTTGTCCGGCGTTACGAGCGTGAGAAGCTGTCAGTGATGAATAGCCGGATATGACCATCAACTCCGCCAGCTTTGGTCGAGGGGAGGATGACGGCCATCCGTTGAACCTTGGCGCCGTGGTGATCCCCAGTAAGGTAGCCGCGGTATCTACGGGGCTGAAGCGCCGACTTCTGCTCATAGTCTTGGGCGGTATGCCCAAGGAGCACCGGAATGTCGCTCTTGCGGCTAATCCGGCTGCTTGTCGTGGAGGCGGATCCCAGAAACCTCCGGGAGCTCCGGAAGCTCCTCTGGACGGCCTGGTTGATCCTCGGAACCCTCCTCGCGAGCTGGGGCCTGTTCTAGCGAATAGGCGTCGGCCCTCTGGAGTCCGATCCTCCAGGGCCGAACCCCTCGTGGAGCGACTCCTTGAGCCTCGCCGGCCAACCAAGCCCCTGCACCGGACGGCTGGCGCCGCCGGTGAGGAGCAACGACGTTGGGCGTGCCAATGACGACTACGTCCGAACACACGGCTGAAACGTATCGCTCTCTCATCTCCATTTCAGCGGAGGGTCTAAAAGCCATGCTGCTCATCAACGGCGCCGCTGTCGTAGCGCTTCTCGCTTACCTCGGCCAGTCTTCTCATGGAGCGCAGCTCGCCTCCCACGTGCGATGCCCTCTTGCTGCCTTCGTCGTTGGCGTCGGCAGCAGCGCACTAGCTTTCCTCAGCTCGTACGCAACGCAATTCGCCCTCTACAACGAGTCGGTGTTTCCTGAAACCTACAAGGGGCCTCGCCACATGACGTTCTTGTGGGTAACGGTGGTGTTGGTTATCGTGAGCTTCGTCGCGTTCGCCCTCGGCACATTCGGCAGCATAGGTGCTTTGGCCTCACAGGTTGCGCGATGAGGTCACGGCCAACCAGTCGCTCCAGGAGAACGTTAACTCGCTAGCTCTCATTAACGTCCGCTGAGCTTCGGCGCTAGGTTCCGTTGAGACGAAGCCGACTGATGAGAGACCCGATCTATACGCCAGGTGGGCTGAAGGTCAGGCTCCACGAGGAAGGCCTCGCCCGCGTGCTCGCCGGGGCAGAAGGCGAGATCGACGTTTCAGATGCTCTCGTTGATACGGAACTCTGGTCGAATCTCCCTGGCGCTGTGTCAAACGTCTCAACGATCGTCCTCGCGGTTACGACGAGATCATGGTTGTGGACCGTGGTCGGGGCCTTGGCGGTCTTCATCGCCGCCCACCTTGCGCAGCAGATCACGTACTCGCACTGGATGAAGGTGATGTTCCCACAGCTGTTCGGAAGCTGGTTCATCGCCCTTCCGGTATCTGTCGGTGCTGCTGCTTACTTGTGGTGGACGGGATCGCTACTCCCGGGTATCATCACAGTGGCAGTCGTCTTGTTCAATTGGTTTGGAATCTCAGATGTACTGCTTTTTATGCTGATGCCCTTGGCAGTAGCGGTTCGTCGTCTCACGGGTCGAAGGATCGGCGATACGGAGCTGGCGTTTATCGCCATTGTGAACCGACAAGCGAAGAGACGAGGACTCAAGCTTGACTGGGACCGATACGGCGGAACCTAACCGTCTCGTGCATCATGACAAAGTCACGTCTTGACGGCCTTCGATGAACGCGCCCCGCTCGGACCGGTTCGACTCGGCGATCTACTTCGCCGGAGGGAAGCTTGGGTTGTCTAACGACCCCCGGCTTGCCAGCCCGACGAAGTAGGACCGCGTTGAATGAATTAGGCATTGAAGATAGGAAGTGATCGAAGTGAACCTCCGCTTCCTCGTGATGGAGCAACCGGCGGTCAGACAGCCTGAATCGTGAGCCTGCCGGCCTCCACGCCGACCTCGTACTCCCGGCCCAAGTCGAAGCCCGCTTCTTCGAGCCACCGTCCGGTCAGTCGAACCTCGGGCAGCCGCCGCCCGTCTCGCCATCGGCTGCAGACGGTGCCCAGCCGCAGTCCCCGTTGTCGGGCTTGCTTCCTGCGCTGGCGCTTGCCTTCGCGCCGGGCGTCGGACTCGAGCGCCTCGGCGACTTCCGAGGTGCAGCGGGCCTTGCTGTACGCGGGCTTGCCGTTGGAGCGTTCGCAGGCCTCGAGGGCCTGCTTGCCTTCGGCGGTCAGCCGGTAGACGAAGCGCTCGTCGATGGGGCCGGAGGGTTCCGGCAGGTTGGTAGAGGTCCGGACATGAGGCGTATCTCCTGTTCGGGCTAGGGCGCGGTGGAGCCAGCAACTCCGTCGCGCCCGTTGGCCGGTCCTCGGCTCGGCCGGGTGCTCGCTCGGTCCGAACCGTCTTCACGCTTCCTCGATAGGCCGTCCTCTGTCGTTTACGCCTCGTTACCGTAGCACTTTGGGGGAGGAGCGGTCAATCCCGAATCTTGCTCCTCGCGCTCGTCGTACTCGCGAGCACGCCGTGCTCGCCGTGGTCGCGAGCCGCGCACGGCAAGTACGTCGCCGCACCCCGCAACCCTGACGCCCTGAATCCGTAGCCTAGACTATCGTGGTATCGTCCCGCCCTCGACCATGGAGCCCAACAAGACCCCCAACGCCCTCCTCCACGGAGCCCTGGACGCCTTGATCCTCAAGACGCTGGCGTGGGGGCCGCGGCACGGCTACGCGATCGCGCGGTCGATCGAGGACGCCACCGGCAACGCGGTGCTGGTGGAGGAGGGCTCGCTCTACCCCGCGCTCTACCGGATGGAGCGGCGGGGGTGGCTCGAGGCGGAGTGGGGCACCTCGGAGCTGGGGCGGCGGGCCAAGCTCTACCGGCTGACCGACGCCGGGCGCGAGCAGCTCGCGCTCGAGACCGCGACCTGGCGGCGCTTTTCGGCGGCGGTCTCGAAGGTGCTGCTCGCGCGATGAGGCGCTCGCTGCGGTCGCCGCTGTGGCGCGTGCCGCTCGCGCGCGAGGTCGACGAGGAGCTGGACCTCCACTTGGAGCTCCTGACCCGCGAGCTGGTCGCGCGGGGGATGGACCCCGCCGCGGCGCGCGCCGCCGCGCGGCGCCGGATGGGCGACCTCGCGCGCGTGCGGCGGACGTGCATGGACCTGGGCCGAAGGAGGGAACGCGAGATGCGCTGGACCCGGTGGTTCGACGAGCTGCGCTTCGACGTCCGGTTCGCGCTGCGGCAGTTGCGGCGCGCGCCGGCCTTCACCCTGGTCGCGGCGGCGACGCTGGCGCTCGGCATCGGCGCCAACGGCGCGATCTTCGCGCTGGTCGACGCCACGCTCCTGCGCCCGCTGCCGTTCCCCGACCCCGACCGCCTGGTCGCGGTGTGGGAGAGCAGCGAGATCGACGCCCGGGACGGCGCCTCGCCGCTCAACGTCGCCGATTGGAACGAGCGGAGCCGCGCGTTCGAGCGGCTCGCCGGGTACATCCCCAACGTCGGCGGCATGGTGATGGCCGGCGCCGGCGGCGCCGCCGAGACCGTGCCGCGGCAGTGGGTGACCTCCGGCGTCTTCGACGTGCTCGGCGTCCAACCGGTCGCCGGCCGCACCTTCCAGCCCGAGGACGACCGGCAGCGCGCCAACGTCGTCGTCCTCGGCGAGGGCTTCTGGCGCGCGCGCTTCGGCGGCGACCCGGCGGTCGTCGGCAGCGACCTCCGCCTGGACGGCGAGCCGTTCACCGTGGTCGGCGTGGTGCCGCGGGAGGCCGAGGTGATCGGCAAGAGCGACATGTGGGCGTTGCGCTCCCTCCCCCCCGACCCCAATCCGGCCCTGCGCGGCGCGCACTTCCTGGCGGTGGTCGGGCGGATGAGGCCCGGCGTCGCGCTCGACGACGCGGCCGCGGACCTCTCGGCGGTCGCCGCCGCGCTGGCGCGCGAATACCCGGACACCAACGCCGGCCGCGGCGTGACGCTCGAGCCTTTCCACGACGCGGTGATCGGGAGCGACCTGCGGTTCACCTCGATCCTGTTCGTCGGCGTGGTCGGCTTCGTCCTGCTCATCTGCTGCGCCAACGTCGCGAACCTGCTGATGGCGCGCGCCACCGTGCGCACGCGCGAGCTGGCGGTCCGCTCGGCGCTCGGCGCCGGCCGGCCGCGCGTCGTCCGCCAGCTCCTCACCGAGAGCGTGGTGCTCGCGGCCCTCGGCGGCGCGCTCGGCGTCGGGGTCGGCGCGGCGATCCTCCGGGTCGCGCCGTCGGCGATCCCGCCGGGGCTGCTGCCGGCGCCGGTCGCGCTCGCGTTCGACCTGCGGGTGGTCGGCTTCTGCGCCGCGGCGGCGCTCTTCGTCGGGCTGCTCTTCGGCCTGGTGCCCGCGTGGCGCGCCCGGGAGCTGACCTCGGCCCAGGCGATCGCCTCCGACGGCCGGACGGCCTCGGTCGGCGGCGGCCGGGTGCGCGAGGTGCTGGTCGTCGCCGAGGTGGCGACCGCGGTCGTGCTCGTGTTCGGCGCCGGGCTGCTGCTGCGCACGCTGCTCGCCGTCGACGGCGTCGAGCGCGGCTACCGCGCCGAGAGCGTGCTGACCATGATGGTCGACCCGCTGGGTTCCCGTTACCCGACGCCTGCGGAGCAGCTCGGCTTCTACGACGCGATCGAGCGGGAGGTCCGGGCGGTGCCCGGGGTCGAAGGCGTGGCCTGGGCGACCACGCTGCCGATGGGCGAGTCGATCGTCGGGGACTTCTCGGTCGAGGTCGTCGGCGAGCCGCTGCCGGACGAAGCCCTCCGTCCGATCGCGAACCTGCAGCTCGTCAGCCCCACCTACTTCGAGACGCTCGACCTGCCGGTGGTCGCGGGCCGGGGCTTCGACCAGCACGACACCGCCGACGGCGTCCCGGTCTGCATCGTCAACGAAGCGTTCGCCGAGCGCCATCTGCACGGCCGGCCGCCGATCGGCCGGCGGGTCGCCCTGCGGCCGGCGGACCAGCCGCAGGCGGAGGCGACGGAGTTCGAGATCGTCGGGATCGCCCGGCAGGTCAAGAGCCGCCCCGATGAGCGGGAGGCGTTCCTCCAGGTCTACGTGCCGCTGGCCCGGACTCCGATCGACGACATCTACCTCCTCGTCCGGCCCGCGTCCGGCCGCGCCGAGGCGCTGATCGGGGCCGTGCGCGCGGCGATCGGCCGCATCGACAAGGAGCAGTTGGTCAGCGTCCGGGACATCGCGACCCTCGACGGCATCGCGCGCGGCGCCACCGGCCGTCACCGCCTGCGCGCGGCGATGGTCGGCACCTTCGCCGCCCTGGCGCTGCTGCTCGCGATGGTCGGCGTCTTCGGCATCCTCACCTACTCGGTGCAGCAGCGGATCGGCGACTTCGCCATGCGCCGCGCCCTCGGCGCCACCACCCGCGACGTCACTCGCCTCGTCGCCGCCGGCGCCGCGCGCGTGATCGTCACCGGCGCCGCGATCGGCCTCGCGCTCTCCATCCTCGCCGCGCGGTCGATCGCCTCCATGCTCTTCGGCGTCGAGGCGCTCGACCCGGCGACGTTCGGGTTCGTCCTGCTCCTGCTCGCGGCCACCGCCGCGCTCTCCATCGCCGGCCCGGCCTGGCGGGCGGTGCGGATCGACCCGGCGGCGGCGCTGCGGCACCGGTGAGGCGGCGGGCGCGGGGTCCGAACGATGACATGATCTTGGAACGCGTTGGCTTCACGGATTTTACGCCCGGTTACCGTAGCCCTAGGCCGTGAGGGGAGCTGCAACCCCGCTTCGCGATCGCACCACCGCGGGTGTGCTACGCTTTGTGTGCACACTTGGAGGGTCTCGCCATGGAACCTCTCGACGTCTTCACGGTCCGCGATCTCCGACAGCGCTCGGGCGAGCTGCTCCGGGACGCCGAGCAGGGTCGGCTCGCGCTCATCACCAAGCACGGTAGACCGGCCATCCTCGCCGTCCCGTTCGACGAGCGCCTGCTGTCGCTCGGCCTGCACCGCGCGCTCGCGTTGGAGCTGGTGGAGGCGGGACGCGCCACCCTGTCGCAGGGGGCGAGGCTGGCCGGGATGCCCCTGGTCGACTTCATCGATCTCGCGGGGGAAGCAGGTGTCCCGGCGGTGGACTACCCCCCGGAGGACCTGGCGGAGGAGGTCGAACGGGCGCGGTGAACGCTCCCATCGTCGCCGACGCGAGCCCGCTGATCGGGCTTTCGCGGGTCGGCCTGCTCCGATTGCTTCGCGAGCTGTACGGAAAGGTGGTCATTCCGCCCGCGGTCCACGCCGAGCTGGAGATTGCCCGGCGACGGCCCGGCCATGAGGCGCTCGCGGAGGCTCTCACCGAGGGTTGGCTCGCACAGCTCGAAGTTGGTACGTCGACCGAGCCCGAGCGACGCGACCGGGCGATCGGCAAGGGTGAGGAGCAGGCACTCCTCCTCGCCGAGCAGCTTCCCGCTCGCTTCTTGCTCATCGACGAGCGCGCCGGCCGCGCGATGGCGATGAGGAGGGGGATCCCGGTCGTGGGCACCGGCGGCGTGCTGCTGGTCGCCAAGGAGCAGGGCCTGATCGAGAGCGTCGGGGCGGTCCTGGAACAGCTCGCGGCCCACCGGTTCCGCCTGTCGCCGGATCTCCAGAATCGGTTGCTGGGGATGGCGGGCGAGAGGCCAGCCGGAGCACCGCTGGATCACCCGGAGTAGAGGCCAAGCGCGGAGGCCGGGAGAAGCTCGAAGCTGCTCTCTCGCAAGCCGGCGCCTGACGGCCCCCCGTTCTTGCGGGTGTGATACGTAGAGGCGGTCAGGACCCGGCGGCCACCTCGCGGCCGCCGGCGAAAGGAGAGCGAATCGCCATGGCCGAGGCCGCCGCACCCCTGCCTGCACCGATCACGCCCACCCTGCCCTCGCGGGCCGACCAGACCTTCCCGACGCTGACGCCGGCGCAGATCGCGCGGGTCGCGGCCCACGGCGCGGTGCGCCCGATCCGGGGCGGTGAGGTGCTGGTCGAGGCCGGCGACGCCGCGGTGCCGTTCTTCGTGGTGACGGCGGGGCGGGTCGAAATCGGCTCGAGCCTCTGCGCGGCCACCCTGCGCGTGCGGGAGTTCCTCAACCGCAACGGCCATCCCTACGCCTACGTCGACCTCGACCAGGACGAGGGGGGCCAGGAGCTGCTCGACCGCTTCGAGGTCGACGAGGACGACGTGCCGATCCTGCTCTGCCGCGGGAACGTCGTGCTGCGCAACCCGACCAACCAAGAGATCGCCGACTGCCTCGGCTTCAACGAGGCGATCGACCGCGAGCACGTGCGCGACCTGGTGGTGGTCGGCGCCGGGCCGGCGGGGCTCGCGGCCGCGGTCTACGCCGCCTCGGAAGGGCTCGACGTGCTGGTGCTCGAGACCAGCAAGCCGGGAGTCTTCGCGGTCGGCGACGTCCGGGGCGGGAACGTCAAGCGGGTGGCCTCGGCGGTCGGCGAGGGCTCGATCGCGGTCGCGTTCGTCCATCAGGTGCTGCAGGAGTGACCCCCGACCTCCTCTCCGAGCTGGTCGTCCTGCTCGTCGCGAGCGCGCTCGTGGCCTACCTCGGCCACTGGCTGCGGGTGACGCCGATCGTCTGCTTCCTGATCGCCGGGGCGCTGATCGGGCCGCACGCGCTCGGCCTGGTCGAGGACGAGGCGCTGATCGAGGCGGCGGCCGAGGTCGGGGTCATCCTGCTGCTGTTCACGATCGGCATCGAGTTCAGCCTGGCGAAGCTGGCGCGCATCCGGCGGCTGATCCTCCTCGGCGGCGGCCTTCAAGTCGGGCTCACGCTGCTGCTGGTCGCCGGGGCGCTCGCGCTCTTCGGCGTGGACTGGCGGGCCGCCCTCTTCACCGGCTGCCTGGTCGCGCTGTCGTCGACCGCGATCGTGATGAAGCTGCTCATGGACCGGCGGGAGATCGACACCGAGGGCGGCCAGGCGTCGCTCGGGATCCTGATCTTCCAGGACCTCGCGGTGGTCGCGATGGTCCTGGTCGTGCCGATGCTCGGCGGCGACGGCGGTTCGCCCCGGGGGATCCTCCTCGCGTTGGCCAAGGCCGCCGGGATCGTCGCCGTCGTGCTCGTGGTCGCGCGGCGGGTGATGCCGAGGATCCTCGAGGCGGTGGCGCGCACCTGCTCGCAGGAGATCTTCCTGCTCACCGTGGTCGCGGTCTGCTTCGGCACCGCCTGGGCGACCAGCCTGGCCGGCGTGAGCCTCTCGCTCGGGGCGTTCCTCGCCGGCCTGGTGGTCAGCGAGAGCCGCTTCAGCGCGATCGTGTTCGGCGAGATCCTGCCGCTCCAGATCCTGTTCAGCGCGACGTTCTTCGTCTCCGTCGGCCTGCTGCTCGACCCGGGGTTCCTCCTCGCGCGCCCGCTGCTCGTCCTCGGCGCGATCGGCGGCGTGCTGGTGGTCAAGGTGCTGGCGACCGGCCTCAGCCTGAAGGCGCTCGGCTACGCCGCCGGCACGACCGGGTTCACCGCGCTCCTGCTCGCCCAGGTCGGCGAGTTCTCGTTCGTGCTCGAGCGCACCGGCCGCGCGGCCGGGCTCTTTCCGGCGGGCCTCGCGGACGGCGGCGCGCAGACCTTCATCGCGGCGACCGTCGTGCTGATGATGGCGACGCCGGTGCTCGCCGGGCTCGGCGAGCGGTGGCGGCGGCGCGGGGCCGTCGAGCCGGCGCCCGAACCGCTGGCCTTTCGCGCCCGGCGGGATCCCGAGGGCCATGCTCCGCCGCGCGGCCACGTGATCGTCGCCGGCTACGGCGCGGCGGGCCGCAGCCTCGCGCGCGCGCTCGACGCCCGGGCGATCCCCTACCTGATCGTCACGCTCAGCCCGGGTGGCGCGCGCGAGGCCGAGGAGGAGGGCCTGCTCGTCCTGCGCGGCAACTACACGCGGCGGCACGAGCTGACCCGGGCCGGCGTGCGGACCGCGCGGCTGCTCGCGGTCGCCGACGACGACCTCGAAACCACGCGCCGCGTCGTCAGCGCCGCCCGGGCGCTCAACCCCGACCTCGAGGTGGTCGCGCGCACGCGCTTCGAAGGCGACGTGCCGGCGCTGCGGGCCGCCGGCGCCTCGGCCGCGGTCGCCGAGGAGGGGGACGAAGACCACGGGATCGAGCGGCTCGTCGCCCTGGTGCTCGACGCCTACGCGGCAGGTGCGGATACGATCCACTCCGAACCGGACGCCCGTCGCGCCCCGCCCTCGGGAACCCGCGACGCCTCGCTTCCGACCTCGACGGCGACGACCATGGCGACCACCATCCGACTGAGCAACCGCCAGAATCGGACGGCGCTGTGCTCGCACACCCGCCAGGCCAACGCGGTCGCGCCGAGCGCCGAGGGCTGCGAGGACTGCCTCCGCATCGGCGACGACTGGGTGCACCTGCGCATCTGCATGACCTGCGGGCACGTCGGCTGCTGCGACTCGTCGAAGAACCGGCACGCCAGCGCGCACTACCGCGCGACCCGCCACCCGATCATCAAGTCCTTCGAGCCGGGCGAGACCTGGGCCTGGTGCTACGAGGACGAGACGACGTTCTGAGCGCGATCGCCGGCCCGAGGAGACACACCGTGAGCGCACGACCCGCCCCCGAGTCCGCCGGCCTGCCGCCGCTCCCCTACCGCGAGTGGCTCGACACCAAGACCACGCTCCACCTGCTGCTCCAGATGGTCGGCAAGGTCCGCCTCGCCCTGATGCCCTCGCTCAACCACTGGTGGCACGTCACGCTCTACCTCTCGGCGCGCGGGCTGACCACGCGGCCGATCCCGCTCGACGGCGGCCTCCGCGCGTTCGAGATCGAGATCGACGTCCCGGGGTCCGTGCTCACGGTCCTGACCACCGACGGCGGCCGGCGCGGGTTCGAGCTCGAGAGGCAGCTGGTGGCGCGGCTCTACGAGCAGTTCTTCGGCGCCCTCGGCGAGCTGGGGATCCACACCGGGATCCTCGCCCGGCCGTACGGCATCGAGATCGAGACCCCGTTCCCCGAGGACTCCGAGCACGCCGCTTGGGATCACGACGCGGTCCACCGCTTCTGGCGCATCCTGATCTGGGTCGAGGGGGTGCTCGCCCGCTTCGCCGGCCGCTTCTACGGCAAGGCGACGCCGATCCACCTCTTCTGGCACAGCCTCGACCTCGCCTACACCCGCTTCAACGGCGCCCGCGGGCCGGAGCTGCCGGAGGCCGACGCCTCGACCCGCGAGGCCTACACCCACGAGGTCATCAGCTTCGGCTTCTGGGCCGGCGACGACGCGGTGCCCGAGCCGAGCTTCTACTCCTACGTCCACCCCTCGCCCGACGGGCTCGACGCCGAGCCGCTCGAGCCCGCGGCCGCGAGCTGGAACCTGCGCACCGGCACCCCGCAGGCGCTCCTCGCCTACGACGCCATTCGCACTGCCGCCGATCCCGCGGACGACCTGCTGCGCTTCCTCGAGAGCAGCTACCAGGCGGGGGCGAAGCTGCGGGGATGGGACGTCGAGGGGCTGCGGCGGGACGCGGGCTGAGGAGGCGGCTCGAAGCGGTTGCACTCCGACCGCCCCGGCGTCGTCTTCACTTGCCGCCGACTCCCGCCGGGAGCTGCCGTCGCGGGATCTGGAGTTCGGTTTAATCAGAGTGTTAAAGTAGGGTCGCCACCGCTGGAGGAGGCCGCCATGAAAGCCCTGCCGCTCACGTCGCTCCTGCTCGCCGGCGTCGCCCTCTCGACGCCCGCCGCCGCCACCGAACCGCTCGCGACCGACGTCCACGGGCACTTCGCCGCCCGCCGCCTGGCGCCGTCCGACGCCGCGGCCGGCTCCCTCACCGCCGCCGAGTCCGGCCCTCCGGCCTGGATCTCCCTCGGCCCCTACGGCGGCAACGTCCTCGCGGTCGCCGCCTCGCCGACGGTGCCCGGCCTGGTGCTCGCCGCCGTCGATCCCGGCTTCGGCGACTCGCTCTACCGCTCGACCGACGGCGGCGAGACCTGGCAGCCGGTGACCTCCCTCGGGATCACCTTCGTCTCCGACGTCGAGTTCGCCGCCGACGGCACCGCCTATCTGGCCACCAACAGCCACCTGCGCGTGAGCGTCGACGGCGGCCTGAACTGGTCGCCGATCACCAACCCGTTCAACCAGACCGTCCTCGAGGTCGGGTTCGAGCCCGCGACCGGAGCGCTGTGGCTGGGGCTGGGCGGCGCCACCTTCGGGGCGACCACGTTCGTGATCCGCTCGCCCGACGGCGGCGCCATGTGGGAGAACCGCACCCCGCCGCTCCCGACCCCGCTCGACTGCACCACGCTGGCGCTCGAGCCGGGCAGCCCGCCCACGGTCTACGCCGGGTTCGCCGGCTTCCCGGGCGGCGGCGCGCTGTGGGTCTCGCCCGACCAGGGCGCGACCTGGTTCAACCGCACCGCCGGCCTGCCCGCGGTGCCGATCAACCGGATCGTCTACGACGGCACGCGCGCGGTGGTCGCCGGCGGCGCCCAGTTCGGATCGCAGACCTTCGGGCTCTATGCCAGCGACGACGACGGCATGAACTGGACGCCGCTCCACGACGGGATCTGGCCCAGCCTCTATACCTTCGGCCTCGACGTCGACCCGAACGATCCATCGTTCCTCCTGGTGGCGACGACGGCCGGCATCTTCCGCTCCGACGACGGCGGCGAGGAGTGGACGTTCGGGGTCGCCGGCACCGCCGGGATCTCCTTCAACGAGGTCCGCTTCGCCCCCGGCAGCTCGACCGACGCCTTCGCCGGCGGCTCCTCGCAGGGCGTCTTCCGCAGCGCGGACGGCGGCGCCAGCTTCACGCCCAGCTCGACCGGGATCACCGCCGTCGACGTCCAGTCGGTGGCCGCCCATCCGACCGACCCGCAGCTCCTCGCGGCGGCGTTCTCGGGGCTCAACGACGGCGGAGTCTTCTCCTCCGACGACGGCGGCCTGACCTGGGTCTCGGAGCCGGTGCCGCCGACCCGCTACAGCTTCGTCGAGTTCGCTCCCGGCGGCACGCTGTACGCGATCTCGGACGGCCCGTCGACGGTCGCGCCCGAGGGCGTCTACCGGCGAGAGAGCACCGGCACCTGGACCCCACTCGGTCCCGACCAGGGAGGGCTGTTCGAGACCGAGGGGAGATCGCTCCGCTTCAGCGCCGACGACCCGCTGCTGATCCTCCTGGTCGGCAACGACTTCGGCGTCGCCGGCTTCCAGGCGACGATCTGGCGCTCGCTGAACGGTGGCGCGGGCTGGACCAAGGTCCACGAGGCGGCCCAGACCGGCTCGGTGACCGCGGTCGAGATCCTCCGCGGCAGCGCCGACCAGACGATGGTCGCCTCATACGTCGGCTTCGACAACAACAGCGGCGGAGCGCTGCGCTCGGTCAACGGGGGGACCACCTGGTCGCCGTCCTCGACCGGCTTGCCGGCCAGCGTGCACGGCCACGGGCTGTGCGCCTCGCCGGCCGATCCGCTCCGCCTCTTCTATGCCTCGGGCACCGGGCTCTTCACCACCGCCAACGGCGGCACGAGCTGGGGGTCGGCCGGCCCGCTGTTCGCCGATCTCCGGGGTGTCGCCTGCGACGGCGTCGAGGCCGGCGTCCTCTGGGTGCTCGACGTGTTCGGGGACGGGGTCCTCCGCTCGTCCAACTCCGGTCTGAGCTTCGAGCCCTTCGCCGACGGCCTGCCGGATGCCGGTTTCCGCCAGATCGCCTGGGCCAGGAACCCGTCGCGGCTTCACCTGGCGAGCAGCGCCGGCGTCTGGCGGCGCGACCTCGCGGGCATCTTCGCCGACGGCTTCGAGTCCGGCGACGCCTCGGTCTGGTCGTCGAGCACCGGCGGACCGTAGGGATCGCACCGGCGGACCGAGCGCCGGCTATCGCCGCCGGCTCCGGACCGCCGACCACCAGCGGGCGAGCAGGCGCCGCAGACCGAGACGCCGGCCGACGCCGGCGGCGCGGCGGCGGTGGGCGGGGAGGTCGATGCCCAGCTCGGCGAGGAGGCGGTCGGTGTCGGCGCCGATCTCGGCGGTGTCGGGGGCGGCGCGCGGGCGGGCGCCGTCGAACCGCGCCGGGAAGGCGAGGCGAGGGGGCGTGCCAGCCTTCGTCGTGAGCACTCCGCTGGTCTCCGCCCGCGGGTCGGCCGCGGCCTCGGCGGCCGAGCGCACCGGCTCGAGCGGCAGGTCGTGCTCCGCGGCGAGCGCCGCCCACGCGGCGGCGGGGCGGGCGGCGATCACCGTCGCCACCGCGGCGCGCGCGGCCGGGTCGCGCCGCAGGTGGAGCCGCCGTAACCCGGGAGCC
>CAZNIX010000023.1:0-239 GCA_964573125.1 uncultured Thermoanaerobaculia bacterium | reverse complement strand
ACCGCCGGCGAGCGCGAGCGGCTCGCCGCCCGCGCGCGGGCGGTCGGCCTGCTCGGCCCAGGCGAGGAGGTTGGCGTGGAGCGCGGCGTCGTAGAGCGACGCCTCGACGCGGCTGCCGCGGCCGGTGCGGGCGCGCTCGAGGAGCGCGGCGAGGATCGCCGCGACCGCGCTCCAGGCGCCGGCGCCGTCGGCCCACGGCGCGGCGGGCATCGCGGCGGCCGGGGCGAGGGTGCCTGCGG
>CAZNIX010000022.1:0-21471 GCA_964573125.1 uncultured Thermoanaerobaculia bacterium | reverse complement strand
GTGGCGGGTCGGCGAGCGCCGCACTCGGCGCCTGGTCGGCGACCCCGCCGGCCGCCGGCTCGACCTGCGCGCCGTCCTGCGCGACGCCGCCCGCCACGGCGGCGCGCCGCTCCGCCTCCACCACCGCCGGCTCAAGGTCAAGCCGCGCCCGCTGGTGCTCCTCGCCGACGTCAGCGGCTCGATGGAGCGCTATTCTCGGGTCGTGCTCCAGTTCCTCTGGTGCGTGCTGCGCGGGAGGGGGGCCGAGGTCGAGTGCTTCGCGTTCGGCACCCGGCTGACCCGGCTCACCCCGGCGCTCAAGCTGCGCAACCCCGACCGCGCGCTCGAAGCGGCGGCGCGCGCGGTCGTCGACTGGTCGGGCGGCACGCGGATCGGCGAGAGCCTCGCCGCGTTCAACCGGCGCTGGAGCCGGCGGGTGCTCCACCGCGGGGCGGTCGCGGTCGTGATCAGCGACGGCTGGGAGCGCGGGGACGCGGCCCTTCTCGCGCGCGAGATGCGCTTCCTCCAGCACCGCTGCCATCGGCTGATCTGGCTCAACCCGCTGCTCGGCGGCGCCGGCTACCGGCCGCTGGTCGCCGGCATGGCCGCGGCGCTGCCGTTCGTCGACGACTTCCTGCCGGTGCACGACCTGGCCAGTCTCGAGCAGCTCGCGCGCCGGCTCGCGGCGCTTCCGGCGCGGCGGCCGGAGCGGCGCCAGAGCCTCGTCTCTTCCGCTGTTTCCTCTACTTTGGCCGGAGAACCGGCCGTCCTGCTTGCGGAACCCAGGAGCAGTCCCCGACAGCGATCCCGCGTGGGAGAGAGAGGAGGAACGGATGATCCCGGGTAGTTTCGACTACCACGCCCCGGCCACCGTCGCGGAGGCGGTGGCCCTGCTCGGCCGGCACCCCGGCGCGAAGCTCCTCGCCGGCGGCCACAGCCTGATCCCCGCCATGCGCTTCCGGCTCGCGCAGCCGGAGGTCCTGATCGACCTCAACCGCATCCCCGGCCTCGAGTACGTGCGCGAAGAGGACGGCCGGCTCGCGATCGGCGCGCTCACCCGCGAGGTCGCGATCGAGGACTCCGACCTGGTGAGCCGGCGCTATCCGCTCCTCGCCGACACCTCGGCCGTGGTCGCCGACCCGCTGGTCCGAAACCGCGGCACCGTCGGCGGCAACCTCGCCCACGCCGACCCCGCGAACGACCACCCGGCGGCGATGCTCGCCTACGGCGCCGAGGTGATCGCCCAGGGCCCGCGCGGCCGGCGGACGATCGCGATCGACGCGTTCTTCACCGGCTTCTTCGAGAGCGCGCTCGCCGACGACGAGGTGCTGATCGAGATCCGCATCCCGACCCCGGGCAAGGGCGCCGGCGGCGCCTACCTCAAGCTCGAGAGGAAGGTCGGCGACTACGCGATCTCGGCGGTCGCGGTCCAGCTCGTGATGGACGGCAAGACCTGCAAGAGCGCGCGCATCGGCCTGACCAACGTCAACCCGGTACCGATGCGGGCGACCGGCGCCGAGCAGGCGGTCGCCGGCAAGGAGCTGACCGACGCCGTGCTCGAGGCCGCCGGCAAGGCCGCCGCCGCCGAGTGCGACCCCTCGGCCGACCTGCGCGGCGGCGTCGACTACAAGCGCGACGTCACCCGCGTCCTGACCAAGCGGGCGCTCAAGAGAGCCGCCGAGCGCGCGAAGGGAGGTGCGGCATGAGCCGGCACACGATCACCGTCACCGTCAACGGCGCCGCGGTCGCGCGCGAGGTCGACGCCCGCACGCTCCTCGTCCACTTCCTGCGCGAGGACCTCGACCTGACCGGCACTCACATCGGCTGCGACACCACGAGCTGCGGCGCCTGCACCGTGCTCGTCGACGGCGTCGCGGTCAAGAGCTGCACGCTGTTCGCGGTCCAGGCGGACGGCGGCGCGGTCGAGACCGTCGAGTCGCTCGCCGCCGGCGGAGCGCTCCATCCGCTCCAGGAGGGCTTCTGGGAGAAGCACGGCCTCCAGTGCGGCTACTGCACGCCGGGGATGCTGATGAGCGCGAGGCACCTGCTGGCGAAGAACCCCGACCCGACCGAGGAGGAGATCCGGCGCGGCATCTCGGGCAACCTCTGCCGCTGCACCGGCTACAACAAGATCGTCGAGGCGGTCCAGTACGCGGCCGCGAAGATGCGCGAGGCCGCGAAGCCCGAGGAGGTGACGGCATGACCCACGTCGCAGACCGCCGGCAGAACCTCTCCCCGGCCCCGAAGGGCAGCTCGGCGCAAGTCGAGACCTCCGACGAGGTGACGATCAAGACCCCCGAGAAGGTGTGCGGCATGGGCCACCGGATGAAGCGCAAGGAGGACCCGCGCTTCATCCGCGGCAAGGGGCGCTACGTCGACGACGTCAAGCTCCCCGGCATGCTCTACCTCGACATCGTGAGGAGCCCCTACGCCCACGCCAAGGTGGTCTCGATCGACGCCTCCGAGGCGCTCGCGATCCCGGGCGTGCTCGCGGTGATCAAGGCCGAGGACCTCAAGAACGCCGGCAACCTCCACTGGATGCCGACCCTGATGTCCGACACCCAGATGGTGCTGCCGATCGAGAAGGTCGTCTACTACGCGCAGGAAGTGTGCGCGGTGGTCGCGACCAGCCGCTACCTCGCCGCCGACGCGATCGAGAAGGTGCACGTCGAGTACGAGCCGCTGCCGGTGGTGGTCGATCCCTTCGAGGCGCTCAAGGACGAGGTGATCATCCGCGACGACAAGGAGAAGAAGACCAACCACATCTGGCACTGGGAGGCGGGCGACGAGGCGGCGACCGACAAGGTGTTCGCCGAGGCCGCCCACGTGGTCGAGCAGAAGATCTACCTGCCGCGCATCCACGTCGCCTCGATCGAGACCTGCGGCATGGTCGCGAACTACGACCCGGCGCGCGAGCACATGCAGATCTACATGACCTCGCAGGCGCCGCACGCCCACCGCACGGTCTTCGCGCTGGTCAGCGGGCTCCCCGAGCACAAGATCCAGATCATCTCGCCCGACATCGGCGGCGGCTTCGGCGGCAAGGTGCCGGTCTACCCGGGGTACGTGCTGACCGCGGTGGCGTCGCTGGTCACCGGCAAGCCGGTCAAGTGGATCGAGGACCGGAGCGAGAACCTCCAGGCCGACAGCTTCGCCCGCGACTACCACATCAAGGCCAAGCTCGCCGCGGACAAAAACGGCAAGATCACCGGCTTGAAGGTCGAGACGGTCTCCGACTGCGGCGCCGCCGACGCCGCGGCGAACCCGTCGAAGTTCCCGGCCGGGCTGTACTCGATCGGCACCGGCTCCTACGACATGAAGGCGGCGCACATCGCGGTCGACGGCGTCTACACCAACAAGCCGCCGGGCGGCGTCGCCTACCGGTGCTCGTTCCGGGTCACCGAGGCCGTGCACATGATCGAGCGGATGACCGACATCATGGCCCACGAGCTGAAAGTCGATCCCGCCGAGTACCGCCTCCAGAACTTCATCCGCCCCGACCAGTTCCCCTACAAGTCGCCGACCGGCTGGGAGTACGACAGCGGCAACTACGAGGCGGCGCTGCGCAAGGCGATGAAGCTGATCGGCTACGACGCGCTGCGCAAGGAGCAGGCCGAAAAGCGCAAGAAGGGCGAGCTGATGGGGATCGGCATCTCGAGCTTCACCGAGGTAGTCGGCGCCGGACCGTCCAAGGACTACGACATCCTCGGCATCAAGATGTTCGACTCGGCGGAGATCCGCATCCACCCGACCGGCAAGGCGCTCGCCCGCTTCGGCACCAAGAGCCAGGGCCAGGGGCACGAGACGACGTACGCCCAGATCATCGCCGAGGAGCTGGGGATCCCGGCCGCCGACGTCCAGGTCGAGGAGGGCGACACCGACACCGCGCCCTACGGCCTGGGCACCTACGCCAGCCGCTCGACGCCGACCGCGGGCGCGGCGGGCGCGATCGCGTCGCGCAAGATCAAGGCCAAGGCGAAGAAGATCGCCGCCCACCTGCTCGAAGTCGGCGAAGACGACCTCGAATGGAACGTCGACCGCTTCCAGGTCAAGGGCTCGCCCGACCAGGCCAAGACCATCCAGGAGATCGCGTTCGCCGCCTACACCAACCACCCGCAGGGGATGGAAGCCGGCCTCGAAGCGGTCGACTACTACGACCCGCCGAACCTGACCTTCCCGTTCGGCAGCTACATCTGCGTCGTCGACATCGACAAGGGCACCGGCGAGGTGAAAGTGCGGCGGTTCGTGGCGGTCGACGACTGCGGCAACATCATCAACCCCCTGGTCGTCGAGGGCCAGATCCACGGCGGCCTGACCATGGGCCTGGCCCCGGCGCTCTACGAAGAGATCGTCTACGACGAGAACGGCCAGAACCTGACCGGCACGCTGGCGGATTATTTGTTGCCAACGGCGGTCGAGTCGCCGAAGTGGGAGCTGGGCAAGACCGTGACGCCCTCCCCGCACCACCCGCTGGGGGCGAAGGGGGTCGGCGAGTCGCCCACGGTGGGCGCCCCGCCGGCGATCGCCAACGCCGTGGTCGACGCCCTGTGGCACCTCGGCGTGCGGCACATCGACATCCCGATCACCCCGCAGAAGGTGTGGAAGCTGCTGCGGGACGCGGGGGTAACGGACTGACGTGTTCGATAACTACTTCGCCCTCGCCCACCGCCTCCAGGGCGAGGGCCGCCCCTTCGCCACCGCGTCGGTCGTGCGCGCCGAGCGGCCGACATCGGCGCGCCCCGGCGACCGCGCGATCGTCACCGCCGACGGCGTCCTCCACGGCTGGATCGGCGGAAGCTGCGCCCAGCCGACCGTGGTCAAGGCGGCCCTCGCCGCCATCGCCGACGGCCGCCCCCGCCTCGTCCGCCTCACCCCCGACCCCGGCGCCAACCCCGCCCCCGAGGGCTACGAGGAGCTCCCCATGACCTGCTTCTCCGGCGGCACCCTGGACGTCTACATCGAGCCCCAACACCCCCAGCCGCGGCTGCTGGTGGTCGGAGACCTGCCGGTGGCGCAGGCGCTGGCGCGGCTGGGCAAGGCGATGAGCTGGCGAGTGCTGGCGGTGGTCGGGGAGGGTGGGGAGGGGGCGATGGCGGAAGCGGACGAGGTACGGACGGATCTGGGCGCGATCGGGGAGTGGGCTACGCCGTGGACGGCGGTCGTGGTGGCTACGCACGGGCACTTCGACGAGCCGGCCGTGGCGGCGGCGTTGCGGACGCCGGCGGCGTACGTGGCGCTGGTGGCGAGCAGGAAGCGAGCGGGCGAAGTCGCGGCGCACCTCGACGCCGAGGGGCTGGAGGCGGAGCGCGGGCGGCTGCGCTCCCCAGCAGGGCTCAACATCGGAGCGCGGCGAGGCGACGAGATCGCGCTGAGCATCGTCGCCGAGATTGTCCGGGAGCGGCGGGCGGCGGAGAGCATTGAGGGCGTCATTGAGCCGACCGCCGAGATCGCGAGCGCCGAACGAGCTGACGCCGACTCGGCGACGGCGGTCGCCACAGACCCGGTGTGTGGCATGGAAGTCACCGTCACCGCAGTGACCGCGGCGGTCGACCACGCTGGCGAGCGCTACTACTTCTGCTGCGCCGGCTGTTCCGCAGAGTTCGAACGTGAGCCGGAGCGCTATGTCGAGTTCACCTCGCTGTGAGCGAGGCCGGCGGGCTGACCGGCGACAACATATACACTGCGAAGGTCAGGGACGGCGGCGGCCTAACCGACATCCCGGACCCGTGAGTGGTCGCCGTCGTTGGCGCTACACCGGGTGAAGGCAGTAGCGGGCTCCGGCCCCGGCTCGCTGCAACCACGAGATCGCAAGCCCTTGCAGCCCCGGCAAGCGAGCTGCAATCTACTCGACGGCCTCTCTAACCCGCTAGGGCGGTAGCGAACTACTCTTGACGGCTGGACCATTACGCCCTTCCCAACATCGCGTCTTGCCTCGTCAGGGCACGACCTCCACAGCCGGCGATCCTTGCTTCAGCGAATGCGAAGCCCTATACTCCGTGTGGACTGCTGGCTCCGAGGCCGGATCGCTCCGTCAGATGGAGGGCTCGTTCGGCACTGAGTCAGCCTCTCTTGCCCCGCCACTGCACGTGCGAAGTCACCGGGGGGGAGCATGGAACTGCAGCATATCTTCAGCTACTTGGTTCCCCCGGGTCGCCCCGAGGAGGTGCCGGACGATGTCCGAGGCACAGCCGTTCCCCTTCGCGGCTCTCTGTACTCGATGCTATGCGATGTTTTCAATAAGTCTGATAGAGAGTGCAACATCCCCGTGCGCTTTCTCCCAGCCGAGGATGGGACTCAACACAACCAAGTACGCGCACTTCTCCTTGACCTTATTGGGAGGCCCACGCTAGCGCGTGCCCGACACTTGGCACTAGAGCTCCACTCTGCCACGGGCAGCATTTCCGGCCTCGGCCTGCTGTTTTTCCTCCTTGGGCGTGTAGGTGCAGATCACAAGGCGCTCGTTTCCCGGTTCCCTGCCAACCAAGGAGTTCTTGCAGAAACTCGCCGAGACTCCCTAGAGATCGAGTTTGTCGAGAAAGTCTTCATGAAGAATGCGGCTACCTACAAGGCAGCTACCTATCGCGACCGTTCACTTCAAGCTGGCTTCTGGACCGGCAGCGTTGTGGATAAGCAGATGTCCTTCGCGCCACACTCGTTCGCCGACTACTGGGTCCGCCGATTCCTTCGCTCGGAGCTGCGCGTCACAGGGAAGGCAGGCTCTCGCCGGCTCGCAATCGCGCTTCGCGAAGCCGCAAAAGCTGTGCAATCACTTGATGCGAAACACGAACTTGCGTCCATTGTCGCGCTCATTCCCAGGCTTGGTGGTCGTCTAATCTCGTCACGTGGTGTTCTCGAGCACTTCAATGTATCGAACCAGGTCGCGGACGCTGTCGAGTCACGCCTCCATAGCCACGCAGTTCTCGGCGAGATGTTCGAGCTGGACGCCGACGAGTTTCGTACGCATGCTGCCTATCGAACTGTGGAGTTGAATACAGGGGGTGTACTAAGTGCCCCGGCTGAGCAATTCGACGACGTGTTCACACAGGAAACCGTCGATGCGGACTCCAGGACGGTCAAGTTTGTCGCGGAAGGACAAGTAGTGGATGAACGGATCAGGAAGCAGAAATGAGCACAGCAGAACTTGAGGCTAGCTACGAGTCCCGCCTCCAAGCGGTGCTTGTGCCACTAGCCGAGCGGCTAGAGCGCTATCTAAAGGAGATACTCGAGTCCTACCGGCGCATTGACCGAATTTCTGTTCGGGCCAAGTCAGTGTCAAGCTTTGTGGCGAAGGCCTCGAAACGGATTAGGGACTCGCCTAAGTATAAGGACCCGTTTACCGAGATCCAGGACCAGATTGGTGCAAGGGTTGTGACTTTTTACACCTTGGATGTCCCGCCAGTAAAGCAGCTCATCGAGTCCTATTTTGGCGCTATCGAGGCCAGGCATGTGGCGCCTGGTTCCGAAAGTGAGTTCGGCTATGAGGGGATGCATTTTGTTCTCCTCATCCCACAGGAGCTACTTCCCACAGATGCTCCCGAAGGGTCGGCGCCAGAGTTCTTCGAGCTTCAGATCAAGACACTCTTCCAACACGCGTGGAGCGAAGCAGATCACGATCTGGCGTATAAGTCCGTACGCGATCTTACTGCCGACCAGAAGCGGCGGGTCGCCTTCACGGCTGCGCAGGCCTGGGGCGCCGACCAAGTCTTCGCCGAACTCGCGCAAACACTTCTAACGTGAGCATGGCCTAGTCCGGAGACCAGTAGTCGCGACCCACCATTGATCTCAGGCGCGGGGGTTGATACGTGGATGATGGGCAACGAGAGCAGACGCTGAGCCCCCAGCTCCTGGAGCTGGCTCCAGTTCACCGGAGCGTGCTGTCCGGGCTTCGCGCGCTCGCCGACCGTAGTGATAGACAATGGGCTGGAAGGGCACAGTAAGGAGCATTGGGGCGGCCGTTCGCCAAGCCGAGAGGGAGGCCAAGCGTCGCCAGCGCGAGCTGGAGCGACAGCGGCGAGAGTATGAGAAGTTGGCTGCCCTGGAAAGGGCGCAGCTCGAAGTAGCGGAGTATGAGAACTACGTCGAGCGACTGGTCACTGTTCACGAAGAGGTCACGGCGCCGGTTGACTGGAACGCTCTGCACTCAGCTCCAGAACCTCGGCCTCCCGATCGGAAGCGTGAGGCAGAGTACGCTGCCAGACAGGCCCTTGAGACGTACCGCCCCAGTGTGATCGACAAGCTATTTGGACGACAGCAGAAGAAGCTGGCGGCTCTTCAGGAAGGTATTATGAACTGTACCAGAATCATGTCTGCAGTGCTGTTCTCCGGGTCGCGCGCGATCTAGTCGCCATCCTGCCAATAGACGCCGTTGTAGTCACTGCGAAAGACAGACTACTCAATACTCAGACCGGCCATCTTGAGGAGCAGGCCATCCTATCGGTGCTAATACCAAGAAGGACCTTGCGGGGCCTTGTTCTGGATCGCCTCGACCCGTCAGATTCAATGCAGAACTTCGTCCACCGAATGAGCTTTAAGAAGACCACAGGCTTTTCAGCCGTAGACCCAATAGACCCCACCGGCGCGAGCGGGGGAAGCACCGGATAAGCCGTCGCGAGAGCGGGAGCCTCTTGAGGATCGTACACTTCGCCGATCTGCATCTCGGCACCCTGTTCCGCTGGGTACCTCCAGAGGTGGCTCGCCAGCGTCGCCAAGCCCTGCGCGACACGTTGGTCCGCATCGCCGACGTGACCCGCGAAGTACGGGCCGACGCGCTTCTGTGCGGCGGAGATCTCTACGAGCACGAACGCTTCACCCCCGACACGGCGGCGTTCCTGCGGACTGCCTTCGAGCGCATTCACCCGACGCCGGTGTATATCGCCCCCGGCAACCACGATTGGTACGGGCCTCAGAGCCTGTATCGCCAGGTCGAGTGGACGCCGAACGTTCACGTCTTCGCTGCGGATCGGCTCGAGCCGATCGCTCTCAGTGACGGACTCACGCTGTGGGGTGCTGCACATCGGGCTCCGGCAAACACGGACGGCTTCCTCGACGACTTTCGCGTTGAGCGTGGCGGCGTCCACCTCGCCCTGTTTCACGGTTCGGAGCGCACGTGGCTCGGTCAGCAAGGCGAGGGTAAGCAGCCACACGCTCCTTTCAATACCGAGCAGATCGAACAGGCGGGTCTGCATCACGCCTTCCTCGGGCACTACCATCGCCCACGCGACGCCGAACGCCACACGTATCCGGGCAATCCGGAGCCGCTGGCCTTCGGTGAAGACGGCGACCGGGGCGTCGTGATCGCCGATGTCGCCGGTGAAGGCGGAGTGCGCTGCCAACGCCGGACCGTGGCGGTGACGATGCTGCACGACTTGACTGTCGACATAAGCGGCTGCTCAAGCACCCAGGATATCCGCGAGCGGGTCGCCGGCGCGTGCGCCGGTCTCGACGGTATTGCACGTATCACCCTCAACGGCGATCTCGCCGCCGGCGTCGAGCTGAGGCTAGACGGCTTCTCCGACGTGCTGCCGGGGATGGAAGCAACGGTGGTGCGCCTCGGTGATGTGCGCCCCGATTACGATCTGGTATCGCTCCAGCAGGAGCCGACCGTGCGCGGTCAGTTCGTACGCGACGTGACGAGCGCCGCGCTCGATGCGGATCTGCAGCGCCGCGTTCTCGTGACCGGCTTGCGCGCCCTTGACGGGCGCGACGACTTGGAGGTGCCCTGACGTGCGCTTCCTGCGGGTAGTGGCCGACTCCTTCGGCCCCTTCGCCGGTCAGACGCTCGAGTTCGCACCGGGGATGAACGTCATCTGGGGACCGAACGAGTCCGGCAAGTCCGCCTGGCATGCGGCGCTATACGCTGGGCTCTGCGGTATCCGGCGCGGGCGCGGCGCCCTCAGAAGCGAAGATCGCGCCTTCGCCGACCGTCACAAGCCCTGGGGCTGCGATGACTGGAAGGTGTCGGCCGTGATCGCCCTCGACGACGGCCGCAGAATCGCGCTCAGCCACGACCTGGAGGGCGGCGTGGACTGCCGTGCCGTCGACGACGACACCGGGCGCGACGTGTCGGCGGAGATCATGGCGGACGGTGCGCCCGACGGTTCGCGTTGGCTCGGGTTGGACCGCAAGACCTTTCCGGCGATCGCCTGCGTGCGCCAGGCGGAGGTCCTCGCACTGACCGAGGATCCCGGCGCGTTGCAGGAGCATCTTCAGCGAGCTGCCGACACCGCCGGGACGGACGCCACCGCCGCCGCCGCCCTCGCCCGCATCGACGAGTTCCGCAAGTCGAACGTGGGCCTGGATCGGAGCGGCAGCACGCGCCCGCTGCGACGCGCACTCGAGGCGGTCGAGCGGGCGGAGGTCAAACTGCGGCAAGCGCGCCAGGAGCACGAGGAGATCCTGGGCCTCGTCGGCGAAAAGGAGTCGTGGGAGGAGGAGTGGGACTGCGCGCGCCGACGTCTGCGGCGGGCAAGGACAGCGCTGGGAGAGCGCGACGCAGAGCGCTGGCGCGCCAGGCTCGCGCGCGCGGGGGAGCTGGCGGTGCAGTTCCCCGACGGTGCCCCACCTGCGATGCGCCGCGACGATGCGCTGGCGAGCGACGTCAGTGCCTCCGTTCGCCTCTGGCGTGAACGCCCCGAAGTTCCACAGTTGAGCGGACGTACCGCAGCGGAGCTGCGAGCGGAGATCGCCGGCCTGCCGCCGACGCCCGAGGGCGAACTCTTGCCAGCGGCGGAGGTGCGCGCCGCACACGACCGTTGCAGAACCGCTGGCCAGGCGGTGGAGCTGCACGCGCACGAATGTCCAGCCGAGCCGGTCGAACCGGAACACGCCGGTCTCGACGCGGAAGAGCTGCGCCGCCTCGCGGCGGATCTGGAGACGACGGTCCCAAAGACGGATGCGGGCCTGCAGGAGCGTTTCGAGGAGGCCCAGCATCGGCTCGCCCAGCTTCCGAGCGTGCGGGCGCGAAGTGTCGGGGTCGCGGGCGGCGCCCTGCTGGCGTTGGCCGCCGCGGTAGCCCTTGTCCTCGGCCACGAGGTCCCGGGCTTCGTTCTCCTCGTCGCAGGCATTGGCATGATCCTGTGGGCGGCGACTCGTGCGGGTGCGGCGGCGCGCGCCAATGCACTGGAGACTCTACGTACGGCGGAGAACGCCCTCGGGGAACAGCGCCACGCGGTCGAGGCAGCGCGAAAGACCCGGAGGACTGCGGAGGCCACGATCGCTGCGAAGAACCTGCCAGCCGAGCCAGCGGCGTTGCGGGCCCTGGCCCATCAAGTAAGCGACTTCGCGGAGGGCGCCCGCGCTCTCGAGCGTTGGTGCGCCCGGGACAAGGAGCTGCGAGCGCAACTGGCGGCGAGGGAGAGCCAGCTCCGACGAGCTCTGGTGGCGCATGGCGTCATCGTCGAGCGGGATGCGGTGGAGGCCTTCCGGTCGTACGAGACGGAATGCGCCGAGCGCCAGCGCATCGCCGTCGAGGCCGGGAAGCGGACCGCTCTGGAGAGGCAGCTTGCCGATCGCGAGGCGGTGGAGCGAGCGGCCGAGGAGGCGCAGCGCAAGCGTGAGGGAGCGGAGACTGCGCTGCGCGAGGTTGCGACCAGGTGCGGTGTCGCAGCCGGCGATGACGAGGGAAGGGTGGCTGCTCTGGAGCGGTGGCAGCGGCAGCGCCTTGAACGGCTGCAGGAAGAGGAAAAGCGGCTGTCGGCGTGGTCGGTACTGCAGACCCTTCTCGAGAAGCGGACCCTCGAGGAGCTGGGCGAGCGGGTCGACCGAAGCGTGGCAGAGGCCGAGCGCCTACTCCAAGATCTCGACGCTGGAGACGTCGAGGAGATGCGACGCCTCGAACTGGAGGCCGTGGACGTGCAAGAGCTGGAGCAGCAGGTCGCCAACGCCGCCGAGCGCGTCAACGCGGCGAAGGGACGGATCGAGGAGTGGCAGCGGCGACTGTACAGCGTGCCCGAAGCGGAGGAGGAGCTGGCGGCGGCGGAGACCGAGCTGGCGCGGATACGCGGGCTCGACGACACGCTCGGCCTCACGAAGAAGTTCCTCGAGGGCGCCGAGGGGCGAGTGCATCGTGACGTGTCTCGCATCCTGGCCAACAGCATTCGCCCCTGGCTCCCTCGGATCACGATCGGTCGCTACGATGACGTGCGCCTCGATCCTGAGACCTTGGAGGTGCAGGTGCGGGAGGCCGGAGGCGATTGGCGCATCGCCACGCTTCTGTCGCATGGAACGGCCGAGCAGGTTTACCTACTGGTGCGCGTTGCCCTGGCGAAGCACCTGGCCAAGCCAAACGAGGTTTGCCCCTTGATTCTCGACGACGTCACCGTGCAGTGCGACAGCCGCCGCACCGCCGCGGCTCTCGACCTGCTGCACCAGATCAACAAGGAGCGCCAGGTAATCCTGTTCAGCCAAGAGGATGAGGTCCTGCAGTGGGCGGAGGACAGGATCGGCCCACCCGAGGACGTGCTCCAAAGGCTGGGTGGTTGGAATGGGTTATCGGACTGAGGCGCCGCGGGCCGGCGCGGCTGTTCGGAACTGTAAAGCAAGGCAGGCAGCCCGACAGGGTGCAGTGACACGGTACGAGGGAGCGGTAACGACTCTCCACTCCCTCGTGATCCAAGCGATCGAGGTCACATCGCGTGGATTGTGAGCCGACCGGCCACCACGTCGACTCCGTACTCCCGTCCCAACTCGAACCCCGCAGCCTCGAGCCACCGCCCCGTCATCCGAACCTCCGGGAGCCGCCGCGCGTCTCGCCATCGGCTGCCGACGGTGCCCAACCGCACGCCCCGTAGCCGGGCCTGCTTCCTGCGCTGGCGCTTGCCTTCGCGCTGGGCCTCGGACTCGAGCGCCTCGGCGACCTCCGAGGTGCAGCGGGCCTTGCTGTAGGCGGGCTTGCCGTTGGAGCGTTCGCAGTCCTCAAGGGCCTTCTTGCCCTCGGCGGTCAGGCGGTACACGAACCGCTCGTCGATGGGGCCGGAGGGTTCCGGCAGGCTGGTAGAGTCGTTGCTACGTCCGGACATGAGCTACGCCTCCTGTTCGGGCCAGGGCGCGGCGGAGGGGTCAACTCCGTCGCGCTCGTTCGTCGTTCTCGGCTCGGCCGGGCGCGCGCTCGGTTCGAGCCGTCTTCACGCTGTCTCGATAGGCTGTCCTCCCGCTCTTACGCCTGGTTTTCACTGCACCCCACGACGGAGAGGTCAACCCTTGGAGTTGCTCGGAGGCACCGATGAAGAAGCAGAGTGATCCTGTCATCGACGAGATTCGAGAGGTGCGGCACCGCATTTCGGCGCAGTTCGATCACGACCCGAAGCGGCTGGTCGCCCACTACATGGAGTTTCAGAAGCAGTATCAGGATCGGCTGATCCGGACGGAGCAGACGGCCGAACGACCGGTCGAGGCGACCACCTGACCGCCGCGTGGGACCTGACACCGGATGCAGTTGGAAGTGCGGGAGCACCTGGGCCTGCACCCTCCGAGCAGGTGGTCGCGGGTCCGGCTCGACCGCAGCGCCATCGACGTGGTCCGCATCCAGGTCGACCGACACGCGGGCACGATCGCCGAGCCTGGTTTCGAGAGCGAACCCGCCCTTGACCGCCCACCGGCCGGGTGCGATCCGGGTCAGCCGCCCCATCAACCGCTCGAGAGCGGCCTGGCGCCGGAGCACGTACGCCGCCACGTCGAGGCTGCAGGCGCTATCGCGCAGCCTCGCCTCGACCGCGGCGCGAAAGGCAGGGGGCGTGGCGTACTCACGCACCGGCATGGGCCTCTTCGACGGCCCGTCCGACGAGCTGTCGCACGCGCGCCGAGCGGCCGCGCACTGCCGCGCGCAGCTCCCTGGGCGTGACGAGGCCCGTGGCGAGCGCCCGGTCCGCGGCCTCGATGACCACGCTCGGGTCGGATCCGATCTCGGCGACGTCCGCGATGGTTCGAGCGGGCGACGTGATCCGTACGCCGAAGCGGTTCGACACCTCGGTCCGGCCCAGGGGGACGGTCGTCGTGTGGAGCTTGACGCTCGTCCGGCTTCGTCTCGTTCGAGGCCGGCGCTCGCGGGGCAGCGTGAGATGGATCTCACGCGACCGGGACGGCGCGAGGTCGTACAGCGCGAGCGCCGTGTCGTGGGACACCACGGCGCGGCGTGGCGCGAGCTTCAGCCACTCCGCGACGATGTCGTCGTGTGGGCCGGCGGGCACGCCGACGAGGCGGTAGAACCCACGGCTGACCCGCTCGAGATGATCGGCGGCGACGTGGTGCACGAGGCTGCGGGGACTGTAGCCCAGCTCGCGCGCCTGGCCGGCTGTGAAGTAGCCTGCCTGTGCGGCCGCCAGCTCGTAGAGCCGCTGGAGCTTCTCGGTACGCGAGGGCTTAGGGTTTCTCCCGGTCATGTCCCATGTAGTATACACAGGACGTAATCAAGATGGGACACGGCGAGCAGATGGCTCACAGGGGGCAGCGGTCGGCGTGGTATCGTCGACATGGTGCAAGTGGCCGAGGGTGCGGCTCGACCGGGATAAGGTGAGGCTGGTGGCCGGTTACTACGTCAATCTCTTCTACAGCAGCGAGGACGGCGGCTTCATCGCCGACGTCCCGGACCTGCGTGCGTGCTCGGCGTTCGGCGCCACCCCGGAGGAGGCGCTGGCCGAGGTCGGGAAGGCCAAGGCCGCCTGGATCGCCGCGGCCCGCGAGACCGGCAAGCGGGTGCCGGCTCGCCGCTATCGGCGTGGCATCTGACCAGGCGGCGTCGTAAAAGGCGACCGGAGTATGAAGCGAGTCGAAGGAGAAGCACAGGATCCGGACATGCGGCCCCACTACGGTTTCAGGGGTGGAGTACGAGGGAAGTACGCCAAGAGGCTGTCGGGCAGAGGACTCATGAAGGAGGAGCTGTTCGAGGAGCTGGTGGAGAGCGTCCACGAGGGCGGCGCCATCCTGAAGGGAAAGGCGGCCCCGGCACGGGCCATCGAGACGAGGGCCAAGCGTGGAAGCCGGGAGAAGTTCGAGGCTGCGCTCGCCGAGTTGCCGGATGTGGAGTTCGGCAGCTACGACCGGTTGTAGGTCGCCGATCGTGCACGCTGCGTTCGCGGCATGAGCTCCACCCGCATCAGCTCGAGCCCCGGGCGCCGCAGGTGGTCCTGGCGGCGGCGCAGCGCCTGAAGCCGGACGCGCGGGCGTGGCTGGTCGCTAGGCTAGGCTGGGACCAGCCGGTGCACCCTCCCGAGGTCCAGGGACCGCGCCTGCCAGAGGTCGTACTGGGCTTGGAGGTTGAGCCAGAACTCCGGCGTGGTGTCGAGCGCTCTGGACAGTCGATGGGCCATCGCCGGACTGACCCCCGCCGACTCGTTGACCAGTGCCGAAAGCGTCTTGCGCGTGACCCCCAGCGCCTTCGCGGCGGCGGTCACGCTCAAACCGAGCGGCTCCAGGTAGTCCGCGCGCAGGAGCTCGCCCGGATGGGGAGGGTTGTGCATCATGGTCCGGCCCTCGTCAGTGGTAGTCCTCGGAGTTCACTTCGTCGCAATCCCGACCGTCGAAGGAGAACGTGACGGCCGGACCGTACCCTGCAACGTATCACCGGTCAACCGCCTCGACTTGCGGGCATGCCCCCGGGGCCGGTTATACGCCATGTAGTGGTAGATTGCGTATAACCCGGCGCGGAGTGTCCCATGCCGATCGACCGCCTCCCCGAGTCCGTCCACACCCTCTACGCCGAGCTGCTCGATCAGACGCTCCAGGCCGAGGCCGAGGCGGTGGCGGGGCGGCTGCCGGCGCCGGGGAGCTTCGTTTCCAAGGAGGTCCGCGGCGGCCGCTACTGGTATCTGCAGCGCAGCGAGGGCGGGCGCAGGCGGCAGTACTACCTGGGGCGTGACTCGCCGGCGCTGCGGCGCTGGATGGATCGGGTGGCGGCGCAGCGCCGCGAGCAGGCGCCCGACGCGGCGCGCAGGGCCGAGATCGTCGCCATGCTCGCCGCCGGCGGCGCGTTCCGCGAACGCCCGGCGGTGGCGCGCGTCCTGCGGGTGCTCGCCGAGGCCGGGGTCTTCCGGCTCGGCGGCGTGCTCGTCGGCACCCAAGCGTTCACCGCCTACGGCAACCTCCTCGGCGTGCGCTTCGAAACCGCCTCGACCCGCACCGAGGACCTCGACGACGCCCAGGAGCGCGGCATCGCCGTCGCCCTCGATCCCGCCGCGGTGCCGGCGGACGTCGAGGCGGCCCTGCGCGATGCGGACGCCCGTTTCTTCGCGGTCCCCGCCCTCGACCCGCGCCAGCCGAGCACCTCGTTCAGCCTGCGCGGCCGCGATCTCCGGGTCGACCTGCTCGCACCGCAGCGGGGGGAGGAGACGGCGCCGGTCACGCTGCCCCATCTGCGGGCGGCGGCGCAGCCGGTGCCCTTCCTCGGCTTCCTCCTCGCCGAGATCCAGCCGGCGGTGGTGCTCGTGGGAAGCGGCGTGCTGGTCAACGTCCCCGACCCGGCGCGCTTCCTTCTCCACAAGCTGTGGCTGTCCGCCGAGCGCCCGCCGGCGTTCCAGGCCAAGGCGCGCAAGGATCTGCGCCAGGCTTCGCAGCTCCTGGAGGTGCTCCACGCCGACCGCTCCGCCGACCTGAGCCGCGCCTGGCGTCAGATCCAGCCCGGGCGCCGCACGGTGGTCCTGGCGGCGGCGGAGCGCCTGAAACCGGACGAGCGGGCGCGGCTGGTCGAGCTTCTCGACGCCGCGGTCTCGCGGCGGTGATCGGCAAGGGCCTCGTCGCGGCGTCCCCGGCCGTCAGGCGACCGAGGCGCGGGCGAGGATGCCTCGAGCATGGCCCGGCCGGCGGGGGGCGCCGGTGACCTGCGTGGGCGGCGTTGCCCACGGTCCGATCCTCGTGTCCGTGACGAGCCCGGCCGTCGCCGGCCGGCACGCTCCCTACCCGTTTGGGGGAGCGTGACGCCACCCCGACAGGTATCGATCTCCTGCGCCAACCCCCACAAGCTCCCGTCGCGAGAAGCGCGGCCGACGGTCACGCGCACAGGGAACGGGCCCTTGGAGGGGACATCGGACGGGGCGCCAGTCGCGGCGGGGCCTGCAAGCCGCCGATACGGAGGTATCCCATGGAAGCGACCAAGATCCTCATGGACGAGCATCGCGTCATCGAGCGCGTGCTGGACGCGCTCGAAGCCGCCGCCCGCCGGCTCCGAGACGGCGACGCCGTGCCCCCGGACCTCTTCATGCGGGCCGCCGAGTTCATCAAGGGCTTCGCCGACGGCTGCCACCATCAGAAGGAGGAGGGCGTGCTCTTCCCGGCGATGCAGTCGGCCGGCATTCCCGGCGAAGGCGGCCCGATCGGGGTCATGCTCGCCGAACATCAGGAGGGCCGGCGGTTGACCGGCGCGATGCGCGGCGCGGCGGAGCGGCTCGCCGGGGGCGACGGCCGGGCGCGCGCGGAGGTGGTCCAGGCCGCGCTCGAATACGTCGACCTCCTCCGCGCGCACATCGCGAAGGAGGACAACGTCCTCTTCCCGATGGCGGAGCAGGTGCTCGAGGCGCCGGCTCAGGCCGAGGTCGCCGAGGGGTTCCGGCGCGTCGAGCACGAGGAGACCGGCCCCGGCGTGCACCAGAAGTACCTCGACCTGGCGGCCTCGATCGAGAGGCTGGTCGCGGCATAGCCCGCGGCCGGACCGAGCCCCGCCGCGAGGCCCCGTGCGAACCTCGGGGGCCGCCGGGTCCCGCCCTCGGTCCGAGTGCGCGGCGGAGCGCGGGGCGCGGGCGCGGCGGTCGCCGCGTCGACGCCCGGCTCGATGAGAAACCGAGGTGTCCGCTCGCGGCACGCCGAGTCCCGCGGGCGGACAGGTCGGGGCCGGCCGCCGAGGCGGCGGACCGGCGCAACCGGTCGAGGCGCCGGGAGGGGCCGGGGGCCGCCGGCCGTGGCACGCCCGTTGCTCGCCCGGGCCGCCATGGACGCGCTCGTGCAGGACCTCCGCTTCGCCCTCCGCTCGCTCGGCCGCACGCCCGGGTTCGCCGCGGCCGCGGTCGTCACTCTCGCCCTCGGCATCGGGGCGACGACGGCGCTCTTCAGCGTCGCCGAGACGGTCGCGCTGCGGCCGCTCCCGTACGCGGACGAGGATCGCATCGTCTACGTCTGGGGTTCGCGCGAGGGGGTCCGGATGGCGCCCACCGCGCCGGACTTCACCGACTTTCGCGCCGGCGCGACGTCGTTCGAGGCGCTCGCCGCGCGCGCCGGGCGCGCCTTCACGCTCACGGCGCAGGGCGAGCCGGAGCGCGTGACCGGCGGGCGGGTGTCGGCGGAGTACTTCGGCGTGCTCGGCCTGCGCGCGGTCGCCGGGAGGCTGTTCGCCGCCGAGGAGGACCGCGCCGGCGCGCCCGCGGTCGCCGTGCTCGGCCACGGGCTGTGGCAGCGGCGGTTCGCCGGCGATCCGGCGATCGTCGGCCGCGAGGTGGTGCTCGACGGCACGCCGCACGCGGTCGTCGGGGTGCTCCAGGCGCACCCGCGCGTGCGCGACGACGTCTACGTCCCGCTCGCCCTGACCGCGGAGGAGCTGGAGTCGACCGGCGCGCGCGCCTACCCGACGGTCGGCCTCCTGCGCGCGGGCGTCTCGCTCGCCGCCGCGCAGGCCGAGATGGGGGAGATCGCCGCGCGCCTCGCCGCGGCGCGGCCGCACTCGAACACCAACGTCGGCGTCGAGCTGGTGCCGATCCGCGAGCAGATCGTCGCCGGCGGCTCGACGCACGTGATGATGCTGCTCGGCGCGGCCGGGTTCGTGTTGCTGATCGCGTGCGTCAACGTCGCGAACCTCCTGCTGGCGCGCGCCGCGACGCGCGCGCGCGAGGTCGGCGTGCGCGCCGCGCTCGGCGCCACCCGCGCGCGGGTGGTGCGCCAGATGCTCACCGAGACCGTCCTGCTCGGCGCGATCGGGGGCGGCCTCGGCACGCTGCTCGCCTCCTTCGGCCTCGACGCTTTCGTCGCCGTGCTGCCGCCGACCATCCCGCGGCTCGCCGAGGTGTCGATCAACGGCGCCGTGCTCGGGTTCGCCGCTCTGGTCTCGCTGCTCGTTGGCGTGGCGTTCGGCCTCGCGCCGGCGGTCGGCGCCGTCCGCCGGCGCGGCGAGCTGCGGCTCGCCGGGCCACAGCTCGCCGGGCGCGGCACGCCCACGGTCGAACGGCGGCGGACGCGCAACGCGCTGGTCGCCGCGGAGGTCGCGTGCGCCACCGTGCTCCTGATCGGCGCCGGGCTGATGACGCGGAGCCTCTGGGCGCTCCGCGACGTCGACTCCGGCGCCGACACCGCCCGCACGCTGGTCGCCCGCCTGGCGCTGCCGGAGGCGCGCTACCCCGACGCGCCGCGGATCGTCGCCGCCTACGATCGCATCCTCGAGGGGCTCGCCGCGGTTCCGGGCGTGGCCTCGGCGGCGGCGGCGAACAACGTGCCGCTCTCGGGCCAGGGGTTCACGATCTCCTACTTCGTCGCCGGGCGGCCGCCGCTCCCACCGGAGCAGGTGCCGACCACGCTCCACCAGATCGTCAGCGCGGACTACTTCCGCACGGTCGACATCCCGCTGCTCCACGGCCGCGCGTTCACCGCGGCCGACCGGGCGGAGGCGCCGCGCGTCGCGGTCGTCAACGAGACGATGGCGCGTGCCGCCTGGCCGGAGGGCGGCGCGCTCGGCGCGCGCGTGACGCTCGACGACGGCGTCGAGGAGCCGATCGAGATCGTCGGCGTGGTCGCGGACGTGCGCCACCACGGCCCGGCGCGGGCGCCCGCGCCGGAGTTCTACGTCCCGTACGCGCAGGCACCGCCGATCGCGTGGCGCTGGCTCGGCGGCGGGCTGTCGCTGCTCGTCCGGACGGACGCCGCGCCGGAGGCCGTGCCGGCGCAGGTGCGGGCGGTGGTCGCCGGCGTCGATCGCGACCTGCCGGTCTTCGGGCTGACCACGCTCGATCGGGTGCTCGACGACTCGGTGGCGTCGACCCGCGCGCTGATGCTCCTGCTGGTCGCGTTCGCCGGGCTCGCGCTGGTGCTCGCCGCGGTCGGCATCTACGGCGTCGTCTCCTACACCGTCGCCCAGCGCACGCGCGAGCTGGGGATCCGGGTCGCGCTCGGGGCCGCGGCGTCGACCGTGCGCCGGCTGGTGCTCGGCCAGGGGATGACGGTGGTCGCGATCGGCATCGCGATCGGCACCGCGGCGTCGTTCGCGCTGACGCGGGTGCTGCGCGCGTCGCTCTTCGGCGTCGGCACCACCGACGCGGTCACCCTCGCCGGGGTCGCGGCGCTCCTCGCCGCGGTCGCCGCCGCGGCGTGCTGGCTGCCCGCGCGGCGGGCGGCGCGGGTCGATCCGGTCGTCGCGCTGCGGGCGGAGTAGCGGGCGGCGGGACTCGGAAGGGCGCTTCGGGGCCGTGGGCGGAGCGCGACCCTCCTTCCGTTAGAGTCGGCGCCGGAGGTACTCCACCGTGTGCCGCGCCATCCGCCCCCTGTTCAACTTCGAGCCGCCGGCGAGCGCCGAGGAGATCCGCGACGCCGCGCTCCAGTTCGTCCGCAAGGTCAGCGGCATGAACGCCCCGTCGAAGGCCAACCGCGCGGCGTTCGACCGCGCCGTCGACGAGGTCGCCGCCGCCACTGCGCGGCTGGTCCGCGGCCTGCACACCAGCGCGCCGGCCCTCGACCGCGACGAGGAGCGGGCGAAGGGCCGCGAGCGCTGGGAGCGGCGCGCGGCGAGGATCCAGAGCGCCGCCGGCTGAGCGCGCGGCCGTGCGCGGAGCGCGGAGCTCGGGACCGAGCCCGACGACGCCGTGCAGCCCGTGCGGGCGGAGCACGACCGCCCGGATCACAGGTGCCAGACCAGCGACGCCCGGGTCAGGGTGTCGACGTCGTCGTTGTCGCCGATCGGCTCGTTGCGGTAGTGGTGCTCGTAGCCGAGCTTGACCGACAGGCGGCGGTTGATCGCCGCGGTCAGGGCGGTCAGCGACACCGCCCGCCAGTCGGTCGAGCGGTCGAAGTTCGGGTGGTAGACCAGGCGCTGTGACAGCGCGGCGGTGGCGCTGATCCGCCACTCGTAGCGCAGGCCGGCGAGCGCGCCGAACGCGTCGCGGTCGGGCTCGGGCGCGACGCGGTCCTCGTCGGTCCAGGTCAGCGCGAGGTCGACGTCGAGGGCGTGTTTCGGGCCGCGCAGCGCCTTGTGGATCGCGCCGGCCTCGACGACCAGGCGCAGCTCGAGGTCGGCGAAGACGTCGCGTTCCGCCGAGGCGCCGCCGAACAGCTCCCAGCGCTCGGCCGTGGCGCGCTTGACGCGCACGAGGGCGAAGGCCCGCTCGGAGGTCGTCTCGCCGTCGGTCTCGGCGCCGTGAGCGGCGGCGATCAGCTCGAGCCCCCAGGGCTCGGGCCGGCGCTTCGCCTCGAGGTCGAGGCCGAAGGTCTCGGTGTCGGTGTTGCCGCCGGTGGCCAGGTAGGAGACGCCGAGCGAGCCGCTCCACGCCGGCTCGGGCTCCGGCGGCGCGTCCTCCGCGGCCGGCGCCCCGGCGG
>CAZNIX010000021.1:0-22596 GCA_964573125.1 uncultured Thermoanaerobaculia bacterium | reverse complement strand
CGACGGCGCTCCCGCCTACGTGCACTACGCGCGCGAGGACATGCCGATCCGCGTGAACGTGGCGCTGCCGCGGCTGGCCGCGGGGCCGGCGGAGCAGCGCCTGGTCGACCTCGGCACCGGCTCGGGGGACGGCGCGGCGCGGCTGGCGCGGGCGGCTGCGCGGCGCGGAGTGAAGCTCACCGTGGTCGGGATCGACCGCAAGCTCGGCCATCTCGCGGTCGGGCGGCGCTGGGGGCTCCGCCAGCTCCGCGTCGTCGCCGACGCCGCCGCGCTGCCGCTGCGCGCCGGCGCCTGCGACTGGTCGCTCTCGAGCCTCTTCTTCCACCACTTCGACGCCGCCGCCAACCTGCGCGTCCTCGCCGAGATGCGCCGAGTGGCCCGGCGCGGCGCCATCGTCGTCGACCTCCGCCCGGGCCGCTTCCCCTACTGGCTCGCCCGGTTCCTGATCCCGCTCCTCGGCACCTGCCCGGTGACCCGCCACGACGGCCCCGCCTCGGTCGCCCGCGCCTGGCCGCTCGAAGCCGTCCGCCGCCTCGCCGCCGGCCTGCCGGTGACCGAGCTGCGCCGCAGGTTCCCGTTCCGGTGGTCGCTGGTGGTTGGGGCCGGCGGCGCGACGCCAACCGCTGAATGAGCCACCTGGTCGCGGTCACTTCCCCCAGTCGGGCAACTTGTACGACAGGCCGACGTGGCTCGAGAACTGCTCGTCGGGATCGCCGAGGAACTCGGACTTGTTGGCGTAGACCAGTGTCACCGGAATCGTCACGTCCTTGGCGACCGGCAAGTCGTAAGTGACCTTGGCCACGCGGCGGTCCTGCCGCTTGGGATCGCCGTCGACCTCGATGACCTCGAAACTGAGGTCGAGACGCGGCTTGACCTTTTCGCCGTCGATCGTCATCTCGTGCCAGTCGGCGAAGCGGCTGAGCTGAAACTTGCCGCACCACTCGTCGACCTCGGGCACCGTGAGTGAGACCGACCCGCCTTCGTAGGGAACGTCCAACGGCAGGTCGTCGAGGCGCTGAAAGGTCAGCGAGGCGGTGCCGCGCCAGCCGGTTTTCGGGTCGGGGTCGTCCGCGGCGCCGACCACCTCGCGGTAGGCCGCCAACAGACCGCTCGGGTCCGTCGCGAACGCGGTCGAGGGCTTGGCCTCCCGGAATGTCCGGAGCACGGTGTTGACGTTGCGGGTTCCCCACTCGACGCGTGCGGTCGCGGTGAAGGCTTTCTGGCCGACCAACTCGGCCCGATCTCGATAGGAGGCGGTGAATACGAGCTGAGGCTGGTTGTGGATGAGCGAGGCCAGCCTGTCGAACATGAACGATCTGTATCCCTTATCGAGGGAGAGCAGCACGTTCTCTTTGGCAACGAGTGCGGCGAGAAACGCGTCGTAATCGAAGCCCGCCAACGCACCGGACTCGATCTGGTCCTTGATCTCCTTGAACGTGAGCGTATCCGGCTGGCGGGGCTTGAAGGCATGAAAAAGCTGTTCCTGGAAGCGCGCATAGGCCTGCCTCGCGGCGTCCGCCTCCGGCGATGCCACTTCGATGAGCTGGTGCCCATACGCCTTGGCAAGTGCCGTCGCGAACGGGCGGTATAGCTCTGGATCGCGCCCCCATCGGGTTGCGTTGTCGCCTTCGGCGTCGCGCGGCTGAATGCCCAGCGTCGCCGTCCAGGTCACGTCGTCGAAGTCGCCCAGTGCGTTCGAGATGCTCTCCTTGACCGAGGCCCGGGCAGCCTCCGGCACCTCGTTGAGCAGGCGCTCGAACGGCTCGGGCTCGGCCGCCGTCGCGGTGAGCTTGAGCTTCCACGACCGCGCCACCTGGACCGGGTTGAAGGCGACGACCACCGCCTTGCCGTCGTCGTTTGGCGTGACCGAATCGACCGCGAACTGGAACAGCGGAAGGAAATCGGTGATGGTCCCCGCCACCCGATCGCTGAAGCCATCGGGGGGAGTGATGCTGGTCGGCTGAGCCTCCACAGCCTTGGCCGGGGGCGATCCTCTCAGCTTCTCGCGGTACTCCGCGATGGTGTCCGAGTCGCTCGGCGACTCCTGAGCCGTCAAGGGAGCCGCCAGCGCGAGCAGAAGAACCGTGAGGAATTGCAGGCTGCGCGGCTTCATGGCGCCACCGTCGTGACCTGCCACTGACCGGCGAAGTGGTGGCCCGTTGACGAGCAGGTAGTTTCACAGATCAACTGGCCGTTTACATCGATTCGTGACTCGGCCGAGGCGCTCTCGCCATCGAGCAGCAACAGCGCGAGCTGCCAGGAGGTCACGCCGCGCGCCGGCAGGTCGACCTTGATGCCGTGTTTGAGTTGGTTGTGATCGAAGGTCAGCGTCTGCGTCGGACCGGCGTTCGGCGAAATCCGCATGAACACCGTATTCTCCGAGCTGCCGCTCTCGGTGGTGACCTTGAGCCCGAGCTGGAGAGGGCCATCGAAGATCCAGTCGGAGAAGCAGTTGCACGGCATGGGCGCTGCCACCGCCGCCGCCGCCGCCGGAGCCGCCGCCTCCGCGGCCTTCGGCTTCGGCACCGCTGGCCGCTTGCCCTGGTCCCTCGCCGCGGCCACGGAGATTCCGGTCACCTCGACGTGGCACGGGTCCCAGCCCACCTTGACGCCGGCATCGAACTTCCGTTTCGCGATCGCCTCGGCGGTCGCGGCGCGGAGCTTCGCCGGCAGGCCCCAGAGAGCCCCCGTCTGCAGGCCGAGGTCTCCTGCGAGCGCCGCGAGCGTCAGCACGTAGCGGGTCGACGGCTCGAGCGGCTGGTCGTCGTCGAGGAGATCGACCGCCAGCGCCTCCTGCTTGCCGCTCGCGGCGGTCGCGTTGTGGAAGCCCCACTCAAGCTTGCTCTTGCCGGCCGCGAACAGCTCCTTCTGCGTCTTGGGGGAGCGCCAGGCGTCCTGGATGCGTGGTCGGAACCCTTGCTCCTGCAGGCGTTGGATGAGCTGCGCCACCGGCGCTGCGAAGCCCGGGTGGCACTCGGCCAGTCGGTCCTGATTGCGTTTCTTGCGAGCTGTTTCGTTCATTCGGCCTCCCTGAAGGAGTTTGGCAAGATATCGTCCGAACTCTAGCTGCCACTTCCGACCAGCTCGGGACAACATCTTTCGCCCGCGGACGTTGCCGCGCTCGGCCGTCTCTCCATGGCGAGATCAGCGGCGCTACCGAGACTGTGGAAAGATCGCACCCGGTCCGGCCTTGCAGCATCCGGCTACGCCCAATCAATGACCCGCCTCGAAGACCTCCAGCCCCAAGCCTCCGTCCGCGGCCTCTTGCCGGACGCGCTTGCGACCGTGGTCAGCGTGCAGTGGCACGGCTCCGAGGTGGTCGAGGTCACCTACAAGGACCCGTCCGGCCGCGTCGCGAACGAGCTGCTCTACCGGCACGACGAGCCGCGCCTGGAGATCGCCGAGCACGGTCGGCCGTGGAGCTTCGATGGCGACGGCGCGCTCTTCCGCCTCGTCTCCGAGGCCCACCGCATCCGCCTCGCGCATCTGTTCGACCCGGTCCTCGCGGTGCACACCTCGCTGGTCGAGCCGCTGCCGCACCAGATCACCGCGGTCTACGAGGCGATGCTCCAGCGCCAGCCGCTGCGGTTCCTGCTCGCCGACGATCCGGGCGCCGGCAAGACGATCATGACCGGGCTGCTGATCAAGGAGCTGATCGCGCGCGGCGACCTCCAGCGCTGCCTCGTGGTCTGCCCGGGGAGTCTCGCCGAGCAGTGGCAGGACGAGCTGCACCGGCGCTTCCAGCTCCCGTTCGAGATCCTGACCAACGACAAGCTCGAGGCGGCGCGCACCGGCAACTGGTTCCTCGAGACGAACCTGGTGATCGCGCGGCTCGACAAGCTCTCCCGCGACGAGGACGTCCAGGCCAAGCTCCAGGCCCCCGACGGCCGCTGGGACCTCGTGGTCTGCGACGAGGCGCACAAGATGTCCGCCACCTTCTTCGGCGGCGAGATCAAGTACACGAAGCGCTACCGGCTGGGGCAGCTCCTGTCCACCCTCACCCGCCACTTCCTGCTCCTGACCGCCACGCCGCACAACGGCAAGGAGGAGGACTTCCAGCTCTTCATGGCGCTGCTCGACGGCGACCGCTTCGAGGGGCGGTTCCGCGACGGCGTCCACGTCGCCGACGTCTCGGACCTGATGCGGCGGATGGTCAAGGAGAGCCTGCTGAAGTTCGACGCCACGCCGCTCTTCCCCGAGCGCATCGCCTACACGATGCCGTACAAGCTCTCCGACGCCGAGGCGCGGCTCTACAAGTCGGTGACCGACTACGTGCGCGACGAGTTCAACCGCGCCGAGGCGCTCCAGAACGACAAGCGGGCGGGCACGGTCGGCTTCGCCCTGACCATCCTCCAGCGCCGGCTCGCCTCCTCGCCCGAGGCGATCTACCAGTCGCTGCGCCGCCGGCGCGAGCGCCTCGAAAGCCGCCTGCGCGAGCTGGAGCTGCTCCAGCGCGGCGGCGGGCCGCTCGCGACCCTCCTCGACGACGCCCTGGCGCTCGACGCCGAGGACGTCGAGGACCTCGAGGACGCCCCCGAGGAGGAGACCGCCGCCGCCGAGGAGGAGATCCTCGACCAGGCGACCGCGGCGCGCACGATCGTCGAGCTGGGCGCCGAGATCGAGACGCTCAAGGGCCTCGAGGCGCTCGCGCTCGCCGTCCGCCGCAGCGGCGCCGACACCAAGTGGCGCGAGCTGGCGAGCCTGCTCGGCGAGATCTTCACCGAGGAAGCGCTCGCCGGCGCCGACTCCCTCGGCGAGGACCCGCCCCGCGGCGCCGGCCCGCTGCCGCGGCCGGTCCCCTCTCCGCGCCAGAAGCTCGTCGTCTTCACCGAGCACCGCGACACCCTCCGCTACCTCGAAGACCGCGTGACCACGCTCCTCGGCCGCCCGGAGGCGGTGGTCGTGATCCACGGCGGCATGGGCCGCGAGGACCGCCTCAAGGCGCAGGAGTCGTTCCGCCAGGACCCCGAGGTGCAGGTGCTCCTCGCCACCGACGCTGCCGGCGAGGGGATCAACCTCCAGCGCGCCCACCTGATGGTCAACTACGACCTGCCGTGGAACCCCAACCGGCTCGAGCAGCGCTTCGGACGCATCCACCGCATCGGCCAGACCGAGGTCTGCCACCTCTGGAACCTGCTCGCCGAGGAGACCCGCGAGGGGGACGTCTACCGCACGCTCCTCGAGAAGCTCGAGCAGGCGCGCAGCACGCTCGGCGGCCAGGTCTTCGACGTCCTCGGCAAGCTCCAGTTCGAGGGGCGCTCGCTGCGCGACCTGCTGATCGAGGCGGTCCGCTACGGCGACCTGCCCGAGGTCCACGCCCGCCTCACCCGCGAGGTCGCCGGCGCGTTCGACCGCGCCCGCTTGCAGGACCTGCTCGAGGAGCGCGCGCTCGCCCACGACGCGATGGACGCCTCCCGCGTCCACCGCATCCGCGAGGACATGGAACGCGCCGAGGCGCGCCGCCTCCAGCCGCACTACGTCGAGTCGTTCTTCCTCGAGGCCTTCCGCCGCCTCGGCGGCACGGCGCGCAAGCGCGAGCCCCGCCGGTACGAGATCACCCACGTGCCGGCGCCGGTGCGCCAGCGCGACCGCCTGATCGGCACCGGCGCGCCGGTCTTGCCCCGCTACGAGCGGATCGCGTTCGAGAAGTCGCTGGTCGCGCCCCCGGGGCAGGCGCCCGCCGACTTCGTCTGCCCGGGCCATCCGCTCCTCGACTCCGTGCTCGACCTCACGCTCGAGCGCCACCGCGACCTCCTGCGCCGCGGCGCCGTCCTGGTCGACGAGCGCGATCTCGGCACGCGCCCGCGCGTCCTCGCCTACTTGGAGCACGCGATCGCCGACCAGACTCTGACCCGCGCCGGCGAGCGGCGCGCCGTCTCGAAGCGCATGCTCTACGTCGAGCTGGGCGCCGAGGGCGAGCCGGGACATCCCCAGTACGCCCCCTACCTCGACTACCGGCCGCTGGCCGAGGGCGAGCCCGGAGTCGAGGCGATCCTCGCCCGGCCCGAGTGCGCCTGGATCGACCGCGAGCTGGAGCGCCGGGCGCTCGCCCACGCGGTGACCGCGGTCGTGCCCGAGCACGTCGCCGAGGTCCGCGCGCGGCGGCTGGAGCGGATCGACAAGACCGAGGCCGCGGTCAAGGACCGGCTGACCAAGGAGATCACCTACTGGGACCACCGCGCCGAGCAGCTCAAGCACCAGGAGCAGGCCGGCAAGCCCAACGCCCGCCTCAACTCCGGCGAGGCGCGGAAGCGCGCCGACGCGCTCCAGGCCCGGCTCGAGAAGCGCCTCGCCGACCTCCAGCTCGAGCGCCAGATCTCACCGCTCCCGCCGGTCGTCCTCGGCGGCCTGCTCGTCGTGCCGGCGGGCCTCCTCGCCGAGATGGCCGGCCGGCCGCCCTCGACCGCGGTCCTCGCCGACACCCAGGCGATCGCCGCCCGCGCCCGCGCCGCGGTCATGGAGGTCGAGCGCGCCCTCGGCTTCGAGCCGCTCGACCGCGAGCGCGACAAGGTCGGCTACGACGTCGAAAGCCGCGTCCCCGGCACCGGCCGGCTCCGCTTCATCGAAGTCAAGGGCCGCGCCGCCGGCGCCGACACCGTCACCCTGACCAAGAACGAGATCCTCACCTCGCTCAACAAGCCCGAGGACTTCATCCTCGCGATCGTCGAGTTCCATCCCGACGGCACCCAGCGCACCCGCTACCTGCGCCAGCCCTTCCAGCGCGAGCCGGACTTCGGGGTGACGAGCGTGAACTACGATCTGGCCGAGCTGCTGGCGCGGGCGGAGGCGCCGCGGTGAGGATCCCCTGGCTCGGCGAAGTTGTCCTTCCTGGAGTGACAAACTCCCGCCGTCTTGTCCTTCTGGGAGGGCCAACTCTCCTTGGTCTTGTCGATTGACAAATGGTAGACGTTCGGCGGACAATCTGCCGATGGGCGCGGTGCGCGACGATCCCCTCGGGCGGCTCAAGAGCGTGATCGCCGCAACCGCAGACCTCCGCGCTACTTCAGGCCGCCTGTCGGCCCGCAGAATCGCCGAGGCGTTCGGGCTGACGCTCGCTCAGCTCGCGGCGGCGATCGGCAAGGCGCGCCAAACGGTGTGGAAGACCGACGACGCCGAAGCCCTCCAGCCGCGGCTGTTCGCCTTCGAGCGCACCGCCCGCCTGCGCACCGTTCTCCCGGAGAGCGACTTCCGAAGCTGGCTCAACATGCCCAACGAGCAGCTCGACGACCGCACACCGATCGAACTGATTCGCCACGGCGAGGCCGACACGGTAGCCGACTTGGCCGAGGACATGCTCACCGGGAGCCCAGACTGAGGCTCTGAGGCGACCCGCTGGCTGCTGGAGGAGTCGTGAACGCGTTCTCCGACGATTCGCTGGAACGCATGCTGACCGACCTGGAGTCGGACTCTGTGGAGCGCAAGGAGTCCTTTAAGGGCGATTCTCCGAGCAGTGCGCGCGAGGCCGTCTGCGCCTTCGCGAACGACCTGCCGGATCACCGCAGGCCGGGCGTCATCTTCATCGGGGCGCGAAACGACGGCAGCCCATCGGGACTCCCGATAACCGACGAGCTGCTGCGTCAGCTTTCGGACATCAAGACCGATGGCAACATCGTTCCGCCGCCCACGCTCATCGTCGCGAAGCGCCTCCTGCATGGCCGGGAAATGGCCGTGGTGACGGTCTGGCCCGCCGACTCGCCGCCCGTCCGGTACAAGGGCCGAGTCTTCACCCGGATCGGCCCGCGTCGTGGCATCGCTTCCCCGCAGGACGAGCGCATCCTGAACGAGAAGCGTCGCTACGGCGATCGCCCGTTCGACTTGCGAGCCGTCCCGTCCGCCACCCTGTATGACCTCGACCGGCGGAGATTCGAGGATGAGTACCTTCCCGCCGCGTTCGCCTCCGAGGTCCTCGCCGCCAACGACCGCAGCTACGAGCAGCGTCTGGCCGCCACCAAGATGGTCGTTGCTTCCGACGAGCCCACGCCGACGGTGCTCGGCGTCCTGGTGCTGAGCCCTCGCACGCGCGATTTCATTCCGGGGGCCTATGTGCAGTTCCTGCGGATTGCCGGGCGCGAGCTGGCCGATCCGGTCTCTGACGAGCAGTTGATCGACGGCCCCGTGGCGGAGGTGCTCCGTCGGACGGATGAGAAGCTCGGCGCCCACAATCGCACCGCCGTCGACCTGACCAGCGGAGAGCGCGAGCGGCGCACTCCCCTCTATCCGATGCCCGCTCTGCAGCAGATCGCGCGCAACGCGGTCATGCACCGCAGCTACGAGGCCACGAATGCCCCAGTGCGGGTGACGTGGTACGACGACCGCATCGAGATCGCGAACCCCGGAGGTCCCTACGGGGCCGTGACGGTGGAGAACTTCGGCCAGCCGGGCGTCAGCGACTACCGCAATCCGAGCCTCGCCGAGGCTCTGCGGGTCCTGGGCTTCGTGCAGCGTTTCGGTGTCGGAATCGCGACGGCCCGCCGCGAGCTCGCGGCGAATGGCAACCCGCCGCCCGAGTTCGAAGTCAACCCGTCGCATGTTCTCGTCACCCTAAGGCCGGCAGGATGAAGACCATCGCCTTCTTCAACAACAAGGGCGGCGCGCGCAAGACCTCGCTCGTCTACCACCTGGCCTGGATGTACGCCGACCTCGGCCTCGAGATCCTCGCCGCCGACCTCGACCCGCAGGCCAACCTGACGAGCATGTTCCTCGAAGACGAACGTCTCGAAGCGCTGTGGGGGCCCGAGGACGGCGTCCGGCAGACGGTGTACGGCGCGCTCCGGCCGCTTCTCGACGGGACCGGAGACGTCTCCTCCCCCCACGTCGAGGAAGTGGCGCCCGGCCTGGGCCTGGTCGTGGGCGATCTCGCGCTCTCGGCGGCGGAGGACGAGCTCTCGAGCCAGTGGCCCGACTGCCTCGACCGCAAGCCCAGAGCGTTCCGCGTGCTCTCGGCATTGTGGCGCATCCTGCGCAAGGCATCGGACCGAACCGGCGCCGGCCTGGTGCTGGTAGACGTGGGGCCCAACCTCGGTGCTTTCAACCGTGCAGCGCTGGTGACGGCGGATCACGTCGCCGTCCCGCTCGCCCCCGATCTCTATTCACTCCAGGGCCTGCGCAACCTGGGCCCTACCCTGCGGCGTTGGCAGAAGGAGTGGGCCGAGCGACGCGAGCGCAACCCGGTCGAGGATCTCGAGCTGCCCAAGGGGGCGATGGAGCCGATCGGCTACATCGTCATGCAGCATGCCGTGCGTCTCGACCGGCCCGTCAAGGCCTACGCGCGCTGGATGGAGCGGATCCCGCAGGTCTACCGCAAGGCCGTTCTCGACGAGGAGCCCCAGCCCGGCCTCACCATCGAGCGGGACCCCAACGCCCTCGCCACGCTGAAGCACTACCGCAGCCTCATGCCCCTCGCCCAGGAGGCACGCAAACCGATGTTCCACCTCAGGCCCGCCGACGGTGCCATCGGAGGTCATGCCAAGGCGGTGCAGGACTGCAACAACGACTTCCGCGTCCTCGCACGCACCGTCGCTGAACGGAGCGGGGTCGCTCTGCCTGGAGCATGACCCGGAAGTGCACAATCCTCCTGCGTCTCTGGAAGGAACCGCCGCGGTGAAGACCCGCAAGAAGCTCATCGAGGTCGCCCTGCCGCTCGACGCCATCAACAAGGCGTCGGCGCGGGAGAAGTCGATCCGGCACGGGCATCCGTCGACGCTCCATCTCTGGTGGGCGCGGCGGCCGCTGGCGGCGGCGCGGGCGGTGATCTTCGCGCAGATGGTCGATGACCCGTCGGCGTGGCCGGAGCTGTTCCCGACCGAGAAGGCGCAGGAGAAGGAACGGAAGCGGCTGTTCAAGCTGATCGAGGAGCTGGTGCAGTGGGAGAACACCACGAACGAGGAGGTGCTCCAGCGGGCGCGCGACGAGATCTGGCAGAGCTGGCGGCGCACCTGTGCCGAGAACGCGGACCACCCGCGCGCCGAGGAGCTGTTCGACCGCTACAAGCTGCCCGCGTTCCATGACCCGTTCGCCGGAGGCGGCTCGCTGCCGCTCGAGGCGCAGCGGCTCGGCCTCGAGGCCTATGCCAGCGACCTCAACCCGGTGGCGGTCCTGATCTGCAAGGCGATGATCGAGATCCCGCCGAAGTTCGCGGGGCGGCCGCCGGTCAACCCGGACTACCAGAGCAAGTCGCCCGCGGAGAAGGCGCTCCGCACCTGGAAGGGCGCCCAGGGCCTGGCCGAGGACGTGCGCTGGTACGGCCGCTGGATGCGCGACGAGGCCGAGAAGCGCATCGGCCACCTCTACCCGAAGGTCGAGGTGACCGCCGAGATGGCGAAGGAGCGGCCGGACCTCGAGCGCTACGTCGGCCGGAAGCTCACCGTCATCGCCTGGCTCTGGGCGCGGACGGTCAAGAGCCCGAACCCGGCCTTCGCGCACGTGGACGTGCCGCTGGCCTCGACGTTCATGCTGTCGACGAAGGCGGGCAAGGAGGCGTATGTCGAGCCGGTGATCGAGGACGGCGGGTATCGGTTTGCGGTGCGGGTGGGCAAGCCGGTGGATGCGGAGGCGGCAAAGCGCGGAACGCGCGCCGGGAAGGCCCAGGACTTTGTGTGTCTCATGAGCGGTGTCCCAATGCCTCGAGCCTACATCCGGGAGGAGGGCAAGGCGGGCCGCCTTGGTGATCGTCTCATGGCGATGGTTGCCGATGGCGATCGGGGGCGTGTCTACTTGCCGCCTACCGACGTCGGCGAAGCGAGCGCCCGCAAAGCGAACCAGGATCCGGGGGTGAACGAAGCGCGAACAACGTTCCTAACAGGGTTCACGCCCACTCGCGCAATGATCACGGGCGGCGTTTGCTCGGCCTATGGATTGACGACTTGGGGGCATCTCTTCACGCCCCGTCAGCTTGTGGCGCTGACTGCCGTTTCCGACCTCGTCCAAAAAGTGCGCGAACAGGTTAAGCGGGACGCACTTGCCCGTGGCTTGACCGACGACGGCAAACCCCTGTGCGGCGACGGCGCCGGGGCAGCCGCATACGCCGATGCGGTGGGCGTGTACCTGGCCTTCGCCATCTCCAAGTTGGCCGACCGCGGTTCGACGATCTGTACGTGGTTCACCGAGCGGGACTCGACCCGAAACACCTTCGCCCGGCAGAGCATCCCCATGACGTGGGACTACGCTGAACTGAATACGCTGCTTGATGGGACGGGCAGCTTTGCCGGTGCAGTCGACTGGACGGCCGAGAGCATCGAAGGTGTTGCAGCCGGTTGCGGTTCATCCTTCGGTTTGAGCCAGCAGATCGATGCAACGGCTCACTCCCTGAGTGCGGGCAAGCTCGTTTCCACCGATCCACCATATTACGACAACATCGGCTACGCTGAGCTGTCGGACTTCTTCTATGTTTGGCTGCGCCGCTCTCTGCGACCCGTCTTCCCCGATCTCTTCGCGACGGTCGCTGTGCCCAAGGCTGAGGAACTGGTTGCTATTTCCTACCGCCACGGTAGCAAGGAGAAGGCGGAGACTTTCTTCCTCGACGGCATGACGCAGGCGATGCACCGCCTTGCCGAGCAGGCGCACCCGGGTTTTCCGGTCACCATCTACTATGCCTTCAAGCAGTCCGAGAGCAGGAGTGACGCGGGCACCGCGAGCAGTGGCTGGGACACCTTCCTGGGCGCGGTGATTGAGGCCGATTTCGCCATTTGCGGGACCTGGCCGATGCGCACCGAGTTGAGCAACCGGATGATCGGTTCTGGCACGAACGCCCTAGCCTCCAGCATCGTCCTCGTCTGCCGCCCCCGCCCGGCCGACGCCCCCACCGCCACCCGCCGCGAACTGGTCGCCGCGCTCAAGGCCGAGCTGCCCGCCGCGCTCGCCCACCTCCAGAAGAGCAACATCGCCCCCGTCGACCTCGCCCAGGCCGCGATCGGCCCCGGCATGGCGGTCTACACCCGCTACGGCGAGGTGCTCGACGCCGCCGGCGAGCCGGTCACCGTCCGCGACGCGCTCGCGCTCATCAACCAGATCCTCGACGAGGTGCTCGCCGCGCAGGAGGGCGATTTCGACGCCGACACCCGCTGGGCGCTCGCGTGGTTCGAGCAGTCGGGCTTCCAACCGGGCGAGTACGGCGTCGCCGAGACGCTCTCGAAGGCCAAGAACACGAGCGTCGAGGGCATGAAGGAGGCGGGACTCCTCGACAAGAAGTCGCCGGGCGGCAAGGTCCGCCTGCTCCGCCCCGCCGAGCTGCCCGCCGAGTGGGACCCGGCCGGCGACGCCCGGCTCACGGTGTGGGAGACGGTCCACCACCTGATCCGCGTGCTCGAGGCCGGCGGCGAGGGCGCCGCCGCCGAGCTGGCCGCCCGGCTCGGCGCCCGCGCCGAGGTCGCCCGCGAGCTGGCCTACCGCCTCTACACCCTCTGCGAGCGCAAGAAGCGCGCCCCCGAGGCGCTCTCCTACAACGCCCTCGTCCAGAGCTGGCCCGAGATCCAGCGCCTGCGCGCCGAAACCAGCACGATCCGAGACCAACAGGGTCGTCTCTTCGCGGGAACGGAGGCATAATACATGAGCCGTCTGCTCCTCCCCAACGGCGATGACCATCCCGAGGCCGCCCGCAAGCACCTCCTCGATGCGCACACCCTTCTCGCTCAGCAGCGCGCGGATGGCGCCGCCTACCTGAGTGGCTACGTCGTGGAGTGTGCACTGAAGAGCCTGTTTGCCCTCGAGACCGGTACGGCTTTGAAAGGACACCAGTTCTCGAGTCTGATGAGCCAAGTCAGCGCACTCGCCATCGTCGCAGGTGCCAGGAGTGCAAGATACCTTGGTGTGGCAGCGAAAGGTGTGCTCGCATCATCGATCAGCGGTTGGAAGCCAGAAATCCGTTATAAGGCGCCGGTGATGACTGCTGGCAGTGCACAAACCTGGATTGATGCTGCTCGGCAAGTCTTCCAAGAGACCGTTCACCAGATGACCCTCGATGGAGTGCTGTGATGACCTTCATGCACTTCGACGAAGCTAAACCCGCGGCCGAGAAGGCCATTCGCGCCTGGCTCGACGCGGAATCCAACGTCACAAAAGCGCTGCTTGTCCGCGACCTCTTCGGCAAGTTCCGATTAGCAATATGGGGTCCTGCGGTCCTCGATACGAGCGCTCTCCAACAGACTCTCACCGAGCAGTGCAGTGCCTGGTGGAGTGGCGAAATCCTCAACGTAACGCAGGACAAGATCACGCTGGATCTCTACGATGGAACGGTGAGTCACGCTTCGGCGGACGCCAATGAGCCACGCCTGTACGTGCTGGATCGACATCGGACGAGGACTGGCTGGTTCGTAGACGAAGCAGCACCGCTTTGGAGCGCTCCTGATCCGCACCCACCCATCATCGTCTTCTACTCCTTCAAGGGCGGCCTCGGACGCAGCACGATTCTCGCATCGTTCGCGATCCAACGTGCCCGAGCGGGCGAGCGGGTCTGCGTGCTCGATCTCGATCTTGACTCGCCGGGGGTGGGCCGACTGCTGGCCGCTGATCCTGCGGGGCTCACGGCTCAGTGGGGCGTCGTGGACTTCCTGATCGAGCAGGCAGCCGGCGCGCCTCTGTCCGACTACTATCATCGCTGCGATCGTGTGGCGGGGGAGGGTGAAATCGTCGTCTTCCCCGCAGGGCAGGTGAACGAGGCTTACCCGGACAAGCTGGCGCGGGTGGACCTCGAAGAAGCGCCGCCGGCTAGCGATAGCGGCGTTGCGAAGCTCCTGATTCGTGCCCGCGACGAGCTTAAGCCCCACTGGATCTTGATCGATGCGCGAACGGGCATCTCGGAGTCGGCCGGACGGTTACTTTCCGGCATCGCGCACCTTCACGTGCTGCTGGGCACGACTCAGGACCAGAGCTGGCAAGGGTTGAATCGTGTGCTCGACCGCTTGGGAAAGGAGCGCGTACTGGGCGGTTCTTCCCAGGCGGAGATCCTCGTCGTCCAGGCGATGGTTCCCCCGGGAGAAGCAGGCAAGGTTGCGCGCGACGCCCTTGCGTCGCGGGCCGAGCAGGAGTTCACGGACCGCTACTACGCCGAGGCGCTCGACGAGGGGGAGGATGCGGACCGCGCATGGGACACGCGCGACATGGACAGCCTCGACGCTCCCCACGTGGCCGTGCCCGTAGAGTACGACGCGAGGCTTGCCGGCTTTGCTGACATTTCTGAAGTAGCCGATCTGCTTTCAGCAGATCCCTATGCGAAGATCGCAGAGCGAATTCAGGATCGCTTCGCTTTGGAATCAGACTCATGAGCCAGTGGGACGATCAACGTCGAAGACTGCTGCAGAGCCTGCGGAACATCGGCGGCGCAGGGCGGGCGGAGGGTGAGCCGAGTGAGCGCATCGGTCCAGGTTTCTATCCCGTGACTGAGCACCTCCGGCTCCTGGATCCCGAAGTGGTCCTGGTGGTCGGCCCGCGCGGATCCGGTAAGACGGAGATCGCGCGGGTCCTGACCGATGCTGCCCTCTACGAGGCGGTGTCACGCCACGCCCCGGCAGTTCGTCTGCCGACAGGGCCTTCGAAGTGGATCGGCGCCCACCCGTCGGGAACGCAAGGATTCGAACCGGTGGGACTCCGGACCCACATCGCTGCTCACGGATCGACGACCGAGAGCCTGAGGAACCTGTGGTTTGCGTATCTCGTGCGGACTCTCAGAGAGGAGCTCGGAGCCGAGTCCAGCACAGCCCTCGATCCGGTGATCAAGCCGCAGGGCGCCGACATCGAAGCCATTACCAGTGGATTCAGAGATCTGGGAACCGTCCCCGTGGTCGCCCTCGATCGCCGCGATGAGGAGCTGGAGCGAGAGAATCGCTTCCTGTTCGTCACTTACGACGAGCTCGACACCCTCGGTGGTGGTGATTGGGCGCTGGTGGAGGACGGTGTTCGCGGCCTCGTCGCCTTCTGGGCCGCCTACTCGCGGCGGTGGAAGCGGATCAGGGCGAAGATCTTCCTTCGAACCGACATCTACGACCGCCACGCCAGAGCGGGTGGCGCCGATCTGGCGAAGCTCGCTGCGGGACGTGTGGATCTCGTCTGGAACAACCGAGACCTGTATGGTCTCTTGCTCAAGCGGTTGGGCAACCTGGATCAAGAGCTTGCCACATACGTGAACAACGTCAGAGGTATCGAGTGGAGCCAGGACTCGGAGCTTGGACGAATCCCTCGACTGCGGAAGTGGGAAGATGCGCGGCCAGTCGTCGAGCGTATGCTTGGCACGTATATGGGAGCCAACGAGCAGAAAGGTCTCGTGTACCGCTGGCTCATCGAGCACGTTCGGGACGGCCAGGGGCGCGCGCTCCCGCGACCCTTCGTGCGCCTGCTCGAGGAGGCCGCGGGGCAGGAGCTCCAGCGAAACGTCAGCCTGAAGCCACCACGATTGCTCGAACCCGCGTCGGTACGGCGCGCGCTCGACCGTGTCTCCAATGACCATGTCGTGCAGTCGCTCGATGAATGGCCGTGGCTCGAGGCGGTGAAGGGCAAGCTCGCCCAGAGCCCTCTGGTGCCGTGGGACCGGGAGCGCGATGTCACAAGGCTGCTCGAGGGATTCACCGCAGGAGGCGCCTCGAGTTCGCCACCCTTCGAAGGCCGAGAGCTGCTCGAGTACTTGGTCGAGATCGGCATCCTGCGGCGTCGTCCCGGCGGCCGCGTTGATGCGCCGGATCTGTTCTTGTCCGGCCTGGGACTCAGGCGTAAGGGCGGCGTCAGAAAACGAGCATGACCGGTTTGACTACTTGCCGTGAATGGTCTCCGCCCCCAGGGGAGCTACCCGCCGCGCTCGCCCACCTCCAGCGCGGCAACATCGCCCCCGTCGACCTCGCCCAGGCGGCCATCGGCCCCGGCATGGCGGTCTACACCCGCTACGGCAAGGTGCTCGACGCCGCCGGCGAGCCGGTCACCGTCCGCGACGCGCTCGCGCTCATCAACCAGATCCTCGACGAGGTGCTCGCCGCGCAGGAGGGCGATTTCGACGCCGACACCCGCTGGGCGCTCGCGTGGTTCGAGCAGTCGGGCTTCCAACCGGGCGAGTACGGCGTCGCCGAGACGCTCTCGAAGGCCAAGAACACGAGCGTCGAGGGCATGAAGGAGGCGGGACTCCTCGACAAGAAGTCGCCGGGCGGCAAGGTCCGCCTGCTCCGCCCCGCCGAGCTGCCCGCCGAGTGGGACCCGGCCGGCGACGCCCGGCTCACGGTGTGGGAGACGGTCCACCACCTGATCCGCGTGCTCGAGGCCGGCGGCGAGGGCGCCGCCGCCGAGCTGGCCGCCCGGCTCGGCGCCCGCGCCGAGGTCGCCCGCGAGCTGGCCTACCGCCTCTACACCCTCTGCGAGCGCAAGAAGCGCGCCCCCGAGGCGCTCTCCTACAACGCCCTGGTCCAGAGCTGGCCCGAGATCCAGCGCCTGGCGCGCGAGCCGGGGCAAACCGCCCCGACGAAGACCCTGCCCTTCGGGGAGTGAGCGTGGCGTCCGGCCCCCCGCTCGTGGTGGTGATCGCCGGTCCCAACGGCGCGGGCAAGAGCACCACGGCCCCCGACCTCCTGAGCCGGGCGTTGCGGGTGCAGGAGTTCGTCAACGCCGATCCGATCGCCCTCGGCCTCTCCGGCCTCCACCCGGAGCGGGCCGCCCTCGCGGCGGGCCGGGTGATGATCGCCCGGCTGAGGGCGCTGGCGCGGCTGCGCGCCGACTTCGCCTTCGAGACGACGCTGGCGAGCCGGAGCTTCGCGCCGTGGCTCGTGGCGCTTCGCGTCTCGGGCTATCGCGCCCACCTGGCGTTTCTCTCCTTGCCGAGCGTCGAGTTGGCGCTGGAGCGCGTGGCGCAGCGGGTCCGCCTGGGTGGCCATTACGTGCCGGCCGAGGTGGTGCGGCGGAGGTTCGGCGCGGGGCTGAAGAACTTCTTCTCGGTCTACCGGCAGCGCGTGGATAGCTGGCAGATGTTCGACAACTCCGGCCTGGGCGGCCCGCGCCTGGTCGCCTCGGGCCGGTCGAGCGGAACCGTTATCGTAGAGGATCAGGCGACCTGGACGGACCTGCGGGAGAAGGCACGATGAGCGATGACCAGCCAGCCGGACGCTGCGCCGCCGACCGGGTCGACGACCTCGCGGCGATTCAGGCCGCGATGTCCCGCGCCGTTCGTGCGGCGCTACGCCGCCACAAGCGGGCGGGAAACCCGGTGGCGATCTGGCGCGACGGCGCCGTGGTACGGGTGGCGCCAGAGGACATCGCGGTCGAGGACGACGAGCCGGCTCAGGCGGGGTAGGCGGTTGAAACAGAGATGGACGCTTCCTTGGAGGGCCACCTCCCGTGAGAAGACTCTCCGCAAACGCGGGGATCGTGACCAGGATCGAGGCACTTGGCTATCGGTCGTTGCGCTACACGGCGCAGCACCTCGATTCGTTCCACGTCCTCGTCGGCGCGAATGGGAGCGGGAAGTCGACATTCCTCGACGTCGTGGCCTTCCTCGGCGACATCGTCCGAGCCGGAGTCGAGGCGGCTCTTGATGGCGACGCTCGCCTGGCCATACCCCACCGCGCACCGGACGCAAAGCACCTTACCTGGATGAGGCGTGGGGGACGGGTGGAGCTCGCGGTCGAGCTCACGATCCCCGAGGATCGCCGGCGGCGCCTCAGGCGAAACGGCGGTGCTGAGGTGTGCCGGTACGAACTGGCTCTCGACGTGGCGGGCCCCTTGCGGCTCGTCGCGGAGACACTCTGGCTGAAACCGTCCGGGAGCCGCGCAACAGCCGGCCAGCGGGGGCATTTCCCGGAGCCCCCGGAGCCTCCCGAGACCATCCTCCAGCCGCCCCGGAAGCGCACGCCGCGGGGCTGGAAGAAGGTGGTCTCGCGGGGCGAAGAGCCCGAGCGCGTCATGTTCCACTCCGAGACCTCGGGCTGGAACAATTCGTTCCGTGTCGGCACCGCCAAGGCCGCGCTCGCGAGCCTTCCCGAGGACGAGGACCGGTTCCCCGTCGCGATCTGGTTCCGCGAAACTCTCCAGACCGGCGTGCGGCGGCTGGCGCTTTCGAGCGAGGAGATGCGAAGGCCAAGCCCGCCCAGCCGCGCGCGCGCGCATACTTGCCCGACGGCTCGAACCTCCCGCATGTCATCCATGCTCTCGAGCGAGAGCAGCCGTCGCGGTTCAAGCAGTGGGTGCGGCACGTTCGCGAGGCACTGCCGGATGTGGAGACGATCATGACTCACGAGAAGGAGGATGATCGGCACCGCTACCTCATCCTGCGCCACAGCAATGGCCTCGAGGCGCCGTCGTGGCTGGTCTCGGACGGGACGCTTCGTCTGCTCGGCCTGACGCTGCTCGCGTACCAGCCAAGTCTGTCGGGGCTCTACCTCATCGAGGAGCCCGAAAACGGCATTCATCCGCTCGCCGCCGAGACGGTCTTCCAGTCGCTGTCCTCGGCGTACGGTGCCCAGGTATTGCTTGCCACGCATTCGCCGGTGATCGTGAGCATGGCGGACCTGGACCAGGTGCTGTGCTTCGCGCGCACAGCGGAAGGGGCGACCGACGTCGTCCCCGGCAACGAGCACCCGCGTCTCCGAGATAGGAAAGGAGGGGTTGACCCGGGGACTCTCCTCGCGAGCGGCGTCTTAGGATGAGGGACCTCGTGTGCCTGGTGGCGCACGGGAATCTGAGTTCAGGGGAAAACTGATGGCGACCACCAACCACGAGCGCGTCGGCAAGGCGTTGGACCTGCTCCGGGCCGGGCTCGCCCCGTTCGTCGAGCGGGAGCTGCAGAGCGTCTACGGCGAGCGCGCGCTCGAGGAGGCGCAGCGGTTCGCCGGCAGCGATCGGCTCAACACCGGCCGGCCGATCGCGGAGTGGGACGCGGCGCCGCTCTTGCGGTTGATGTGGGAGGCGTGGAACTCGGTCTTCCGCCAGACGCTCGGCCGGGCGGAGCGCACGCTGGTGAGCGAGCTGCGGGGGGCGCGCGACGCCTGGGCGCACCAGGAGGCGTTTTCGACCGACGACGCCTACCGCGCGCTCGACTCGGCGGGGCGCCTCTTGACCGCGGTCTCGGCGGCCGAGGCGGCCGAGGTCGAGCGGATGAAGCTCGAGCTGCTGCGGGTGCGCTTCGACGAGCAGATGCGCAGCGAACGGCGGCGGAGCGCGGGGACGGCGATCGAGAGCCCGGCCGCGGGCGGCCTCAAGCCCTGGCGCGAGGTGGTCAACCCGCACCCGGACGTGGCGAGCGGGCGCTACCAGCAGGCGGAGTTCGCGGCCGACCTCTGGCAGGTGCACCTCGGCGAGGGTTCCGACGACTACCGGGAGCCGGCGGAGTTCTTCCGCCGCACCTTCCTGACCGAGAGCCTGAAGCGCCTGCTCGCCGGCGCCGTCGAGCGGCTGGCCGGCGCGGGCGGCGACCCGGTGGTCCAGCTCCAGACCAACTTCGGCGGCGGCAAGACCCACTCGATGCTCGCGCTCTATCACCTCTTCTCGGGCGCGAAGCCGGGCGAGCTGGCGGGGATCGACGGGGTGATGGAGGCGGCTGGGGCGTGCGAGCTGCCGGCGGTCCGCCGGGTGGTGCTGGTGGGCAACCGGATCTCGCCCGGCAACCCGGCGACCAAGGCCGACGGCACGGTGGTGCGCACGCTGTGGGGCGAGCTGGCGTGGCAGCTCGGCGCGGCCGCGGGCGGCGCCGCGGAGGCGAGGAAGGCGTTCGAGCGGGTGCGCGCGGACGACGAGCGGGCGACCAGCCCGGGCGACGCGCTGCGCCTGCTGATGAACCACTACGGCCCGAGCCTGATCCTGATCGACGAGTGGGTGGCCTACGCGCGCCAGCTCCACGAGGAGAGCGATCTGCCGGGCGGGAGCTTCGAGACCCACTTCACGTTCGCCCAGGCGCTGACCGAATCGGCGAAGGCGGCGCGCAACTGCCTGGTGGTGATCAGCCTCCCGGCGTCGGACAGCGGCGGCTCGCCGCACGCGCGGGCGGACGACGTCGAGGTCGGCGGCGAGCGCGGGCGGGCGGCGCTCGAGCGGCTGCGCAACGCGGTCGGCCGGGTCGAGGCGTCGTGGCGGCCGGCGAGCGCCGAGGAGGGGTTCGAGATCGTCCGCCGGCGCCTCTTCGAGCCGCTCGTCGAGCGCGAGCAGTTCGTCGCGCGCGACACCGTGGCGCGGGCGTTCTACGACCTCTACCGCACCCAGCACCAGGAGTTCCCGCCCGAGTGCCGCGACGCCGACTACGAGCAGCGGCTCAAGGCCGCGTACCCGATCCACCCCGAGGTTTTCGACCGCCTCTACACCGACTGGTCGACGCTGGTCAAGTTCCAACGCACGCGGGGCGTCCTGCGCCTGATGGCGGCGGTCATCCACAGCCTGTGGTCGAAGGGCGACAAGAACCCGCTGATCCTCCCCGCGAGCGTCCCGATCGACGACCCGCGGGTGCAGTTCGAGCTGACCCGGTACCTCTCGGACAACTGGGTGCCGGTGATCGAAAAGGACGTCGACGGCCCGAACGCGCTGCCGCTGCGCCTCGACGGCGAGGTGCCGAACCTCGGCAAGTACGCCGCCGCCCGGCGGGTGGCGCGGACGATCTACCTCGGCTCGGCGCCGACCCTGACCGCGGCGCACCGCGGGCTCGAGGACCGGCGGATCCGGCTCGGCTGCGCGATGCCCGGAGAGCCGGTCTCGGTCTTCGGCGACGCGCTGCGCCGGCTCGCCGCCGCCGCGACCTATCTCTACCAGGACGGCGCGCGCTACTGGTACTCGACCCAGCCGACGGTGACCAAGCTCGCCGAGGACCGCGCCGAGCAGCTCCGGCGCGACCCCGACAAGGTGGCCAAGGAGCTGGAGGCGAGGCTGCGCGACGACCTCCGCAAGCGGGGCGACTTCGCCCGGGTCCACCCGCTCCCGCAATCGAGCCAGGAAGTACCGGACGACCCGGCGGCGGGGCTGGTCGTCCTGAGCCCCGAGCAGCCCTACGGCAAGGAGGCGGGCAACCCGGCGGAGACGGCGGCGAAGGCGATCCTCGCCGAGCGCGGGAGCGCGCCCCGGCTGTTCCAGAACGCGCTCGTCTTCCTCGCCGCCGACCCGGCGCGCCGCGAGGAGCTCGACGACGCCGTGCGCCGCTTCCTCGCCTGGGAGTCGATCCTCGCCGAGCGCGAGGAGCTGAACCTCCCGCCGCAGCAGGTCAAGCAGGCCGAGGGCAAGCGGGACGGCGCGGCGGCGGCCGTCGCGGCGCGCCTGCCGGAGGCCTACCAGTGGCTGCTGGTCCCCGAGCAGTCCGCGCCGGACGCGGCGGTCGAGTGGCAGGCCTACCGGCTCACCGGGCAGGACCGGCTCGCCGAGCGCGCGAGCCGGAAGCTGGCCCGCGACGAGCTGCTGCTGGTCAAGCTCGCCGGCACCGAGCTGCGGCGCCAGCTCGACCGCAACCTCGCCCCCGCCGGCGAGGAGGTGCGCACGCTCTGGCGCGGTGGGGACCACGTCGCGATCCGCCAGCTCACCGAGGACTTCGCGCGCTACCTCTACCTGCCGCGACTCGCCGACGGCGGCGTGCTGCGGGAGTCGATCGAGGACGGGCTGAAGCTCATCACCTGGGAGCGCGATTCCTTCGCCTACGCCGACAGCTTCGACGAGGCCGCCGGCCGCTACCGCGGCCTGCGCGCGGGGCAGCGGGTGGCGATCGTCGAAGGCGACGCCGGGCTGCTCGTCCGGGCGGAGGCGGCGCGGCGACAGATGGACGCCGAGGCGGCGGAGCGCGGCGAGCGGGCGCAGCCGGGCAGGGCGGCCGAAGAAGGCGCGGCGACGTCAGGGCCGGGCGCCGCCGAGGGCGAACCCGGCGCCAGGGCTCCCGGCCCGCCACCCGGACCACGCCGCTTCCACGGCACCGTCCCGCTCGACCCCGCCCGCGTCGGCCGCGACGCCGGCCGCATCGCCGAGGAGGTCGTCGCCCACCTGACCGGCCTGGTCGGCGCGGACGTCCGCGTCACCCTCGAGATCGAGGCCGACCTCCCCGGCGGAGCGCCCGAGCACGTCGTCCGCACCGTGACCGAGAACAGCCGGACGCTCAAGTTCACGAGCCAGGGGTTCGAGCGCGAGTAAGCCGCGACGGCGCCGGCACGGTGCCGCGAGGACGCCCGCTCAGCCCAGGTCCCGCACCGCCGGCACCAGCCCGAACCCGTCGGCCTCGGTGACCGCGGCGACCACCGCGGCGCCGACGGCGTGCTGGGCGAGGACGCCGACCTGGTTGACGTGGGCGCGGACGCCGCCGCGGGCGAGTACCACCACCAGGTCGCCGTCGTAGAGCGAGACCGCCGGCGCGAGCGCGCGGTAGAGGCCGCCGAACGCCATCTGGCAGACCTTGAGGAGCGCCGCCTTGGAGAGGGCGGCGTCGGTCATCACCACCGCGAGGGTGGTGTTGCCCTCCCACGGGTGGGGCGTGTCGGCGGGGAGGTGGGCGAGCACGCGCTCGGCGCCGACCAACTCGCGCGAGTCGGGCGCGGCGCGGCAGCCGGCGACGAGCCGCCCACTCGCGGGGTCGCGCACGTCGCCGAACGCGTTGACCGCGACCGCCGCCGCCACCTGCGGCCCGCCGGGCACCGCGACCGCGGCGAAGCCGAAGCCGCCCTTCATCGCGCACGGCAG
>CAZNIX010000020.1:0-22841 GCA_964573125.1 uncultured Thermoanaerobaculia bacterium | reverse complement strand
CCAAGAGAAGCCGGTGTTCCGCATCGGAGATCGAACCCGCGGCGAAGGAGACCGGCCGCGAGCGCGCTCCTGCTGCTCGCGCTCCTGCCGCTGCCGGCGCTCGGCGGCTGCCGGCCGCGCCCCGCCGGGCCGCCGCCGCGCCCGCCGCTGGTCCTGGTCACGATCGACACCCTGCGCGCCGACCACGTCGGCGCCTACGGCTATCCGCGGCCGACGACGCCGTTCCTCGACCGCCTGGCCGAGCGCGGGGTGGTGTTCGACAACGCGTTCGCCGCCAGCTCGCACACCGCGCCGTCGCACGCCTCGCTGATGACCTCGCGCCAGCCGTTCCAGCACGGCCTGCTCAAGAACGGCCAGCGCCTGCCGCCGGGCAGCCGCACGCTCGCCGACCTGCTCGCCGCCGCCGGCTACGAGACCGCCGCGTTCACCAGCGTCAACTTCCTGGTCGAGCTGCGACAGGGTTTCGGCCACATCGACGCCGCGTGGCGCACCGGGGACGAGACCGTCGACGCCGCGATCGCCTGGCTCGACGCCCGGCCGGCGAGCCCGGCGCCGTTCTTCCTCTGGGTCCACCTCTACGACCCCCACCGGCTCAACGGCCCGCGCCGCAAGCTCCAGCCGGACGCCGAAACGCTGCGCGCGGCGGGCGCGGAGGAGCGCCGGAGCTTCCTCGACTTCCTCGCCCGGCGCGGCCTGCCGCCCGGCTTCTATCCGAGCGCGGAGGCGGCGCTCGAGCGCCACGACCTCTACGACGCCGGCATCCGCTTCGCCGACCGCCAGGTCGGCCGCCTCTACCGCCGGGTCGAGGAGACCGACCCCGGCGCGCGCTGGATCGTGACCTCGGACCACGGCGAGGGGCTGGGCAACCACGACTACGACGACCACGGCCGCTATCTCTACGACGAGCAGATCCGGGTGCCGCTGATCGTCGCCGGCGTCGCCGGCCCGCCGCGGCGGATCGCGCGCCTGGTGCGGCTGGTCGACGTCCACCCGACGGTCGCCGCCTGGCTCGGGCGGGCGGGCGACGGCGCGGACGGGGCGCAGGGCCATCCGCTGTTCGCGGAGCCGGCGGCGGCGGGCGCGCTCGCGCCGCGGCTCGCGTTCGCCGAGCGCCGGCCGAAGGACGGCGCGCCGCACCGCCGGAGCTGGGAGGAGGGCGAGGTCCTCGCCCTGCGCGGACCGGACTTCAAGTACATCCACCACTCGCTCGGCGAGGACGAGCTGTACGACCTCGCCGCCGACCCGCTCGAGCTCGACAACCTCGCCGGCGAATCCCCGCAGCGGGCGGCGGCACTGCGCGACGCCCTTCGCCGCTACCTCGAGCGGGCGGGGAGCGCTCCGGGCGCGCGCGCCGCGGACGAGGCCGAAGCGGCCGAGCACGAGGCCGAGCTGAAGGCGCTGGGGTACTTGTAGCGCTCCCTCAGTCGATGTAGCCGAGGGAGCGGAGCTGCTCGAGCAGCTCGGGGTCGGCGTTCTCGGGCAGCGGCGCCTCCGGGGCGGTCGAGCCGCGGGCGAGGATGTGGTCGACCAGGGTCCGCATGCGCGTCAGCTCCCGGCCGTTTTCGCCCTGGACGTCGGCCGTCTCCGCGGGATCGCGAGCGAGGTCGTAGAGCGCCTCCCAGCCCTGGTGGTCGGCGCCGGCCGGCCGCTTCGGGATGCCGCGCAGGTACTTGAAGCGCTCGCTGCGCAGCGCCTTGACCTCGATCGGCCCCCAGTAGGTCGACTCCGAGAAGGCATCGACCGCCGGCAGCCGCCGGCCGGCGAGCAGCGGCCGCAGCGACCGCCCCTGGACCCGGTGCTCGAGCGGCACGCCGAGCAGGTCGAGGATCGTCGGATAGAGGTCGACCAGGCGGACCTGCTGGCGGACGACGCGCGGCCCGGCTTGCAGGCCGAGCGCCGCCGCCATGCCGTCGGGGAGGCGGACGATCAGCGGCACCCGCGACTGGTGCTCGTACATCGGGTGGCCGTGCCCCCAGCCGCCGTGCTCCCAGAACTCCTCGCCGTGATCGCTGGTGACGACGACCAGCGTGCGCTCGAGGAGGCCGCGCTCGTCGAGGCGCGCGAACAGCCGCCCGAGCTGGGCGTCGGTGTAGCGGATCCCCGAGTCGTAGAGCGCCTCGACGTACGCCCGCTCGCCCGGCGTCAGGTCGCGCCCGAGCCGGGCGAGGGTCGCGCGCCGGAAGACCTCGCCGACCCGCCCGGGGTCCATGCCCGCGGCCAGCTCGCGATGCTCGTAGGGGTCGTGGATCTCGTAGGTGTGGAGGAACAGGAAGTGCCGGCGCGACCGGTTGGCCTCGAGGTTCTCGACCACGCCGTCGGTCGCGCGCACCCAGCGCTCGATCGCCTGCCGCTCGAACCCGCGGGAGAAGCCGAACTGGTAGGCGAGCTGGGCGCCGCCGGTGCGCGCCTGGGTGCGGTAGCCGTGCTCCCACAACACCTCGGCGAGCGGCGGCGACGCGAGACCGCCGTGGCTCTGTGGATAGAGCCCGTCGAGGAGCGAGCGGATCGACGGCCGGGTCCACGACGACTGGCTGACCACGGTGGTGAAGCGGACCGACCCGGCGGCCAGCGCGTCGAGGTGCGGGCTGGTCGGCCGCTCGTAGCCGTAGCAGCCGAGCCGGTCGGCGCGCAGGGTGTCGAGGACGACGAGCAGCAGGTTCCAGCCCTCGGGGCGCTCGTCCCGCCGCCGCTCCCGCTCGGCGATCTCCGGCGCTCCCCAGGCGCCCCAGAGCGGGGAATCCTCGCCGGCGGCGTCCTCGGCGACGAGGTCGAGGCGGACCCGCTCTCCGGCCCAGGGCGCGAGCGAGATCTCGCGGTCGCGCCAGCGGCCGTCCGGCGCGGTGGCGACCGACTCGTCGAGGACGGTCTCCGGCTCGCCCCGCGCGGGGGTCACGACGACGCGGAACCGCAGCGACCGCCCGGCCACCGCGGACTCGAGCAGATAGCCGAGGCCGACCACCAGCGCCGGCTCCCGCCGCGGCAGCGCGACCGCCGCCTGGTAGACGCTGCCGGCGGGGGCGAGCAGCGCGACCCGGGCGTCCCGGCCGTCGCCCGGCAGGTGCATGATCACGCGGCCGACGCGCCCGGGCGCCGCCACCGCGCCGATCTCGACCGCTTCCGCCGCCGCCGGCGGCGCCGCCGCCGGATCGCGCCACGAGGCCGCGACCTCGACCCCCTCGAGCAGCCGCACCGGCGAGGTGGGCGTGGGCTCGCGGCCGCAGCCCGCCGCCAGCAGCGCGGCGGCGATCGCCGCGGCGCGCCGTCCGCCGTTCGTCCTCGACCGGATCGTGGAAGTCATCAAAAAGCTGGGCGCCGCCGGAGATCTCGAGCGCGAGTGCGCGCCCGGCCGGGCGCATCATACCGGCGCCTGGCCTTACGCCTTCGGGTCGCCCGACAAGGGCCGCCCGGTGCCGGTGCTCGCGCTGGAAGTCGCTCCGCGGTTCGGCGATGCTTCCCTTGCGCTAAACTTCCCTACCCGGCCGCCGTAGTCAGCCGGACGCGGCGCCGGAGCCCCGGACGGCCGCGAGCCCCCGAGACCATGAGAGGTGCCCTGACGATGCAGCGACTCGCGCTCCGCTCCACATCCCGTTCCGGCGCCCGCGCCCGCGGCTCGGCCGCCGCGCTCGCCGCCGCGCTGCTCGCGGCGCTCGCGGCGCTCGCCGCCGGCGCGCTGGCGCCCGCGCCCGCAGCCGCCCAGGACCTCGCCGAATTCGAGCGCCGGACGACGGTGCACACGCTCGACAACGGCTGGACGTTCGTGATCGTCGAGCGGCCGGTGGCGCCGGTGTTCACGTTCGCGACCTACGCCAAGGTCGGCTCGGCGCAGGAGGTGCCGGGGATCACCGGGCTCGCCCACATGTTCGAGCACATGGCGTTCAAGGGCACGACGACGATCGGCACCACCGACTACGCGGCCGAGAAGGTCGCGCTCGAGGAGATGGAGGCCGCCTACCGCGCCTACCAGGCGGCGCGGCTCGCGCCGCGGCCCGACGCCGACGAGGTCGAGCGGCTGCGCGCGGCGTTCGTCGCCAAGCAGGAGGCCGCAAGCCGGTACGTGGTCGCCAGCGAGTTCGACGAGATCATCGAGCGCGCCGGCGGGGTGGGCATGAACGCGTTCACCAGCGCCGACTGGACGGGCTACTTCTACTCGCTGCCGGCGAACAAGACCGAGCTGTTCGCCTATCTCGAGTCCGACCGCTTCGCCCAGCCGGTGTTCCGGGAGTTCTACCAGGAGCGCGACGTCGTCCAGGAGGAGCGGCGCCTGCGCACCGAGAGCCAGCCGATCGGCAAGCTGATCGAGCAGTTCCTGACCGTCGCGTTCATCGCCCACCCCTACGGCCAGCCGACGGTCGGCTACATGAGCGATCTCCAGGCGATCACGATGACCGACGCCCAGGCCTTCTTCGACACCTACTACGCGCCCTCCAACCTGGTCACCGCGATCGTCGGCGACGTCGACGCCGAGGCGCTGATCCCGCTGCTCGAGACCTACTTCGAGCGCATCCCGCGGCGGCCCGACCCGCCGCCGCTGCGCACCGTCGAGCCGCCGCAGATCGCCGCCAAGCGGGTGACGCTCGAGGACCCGGCACAGCCGTTCTACTTCGAGGGCTACCACCGGCCGGCGACGACCGACCCCGACCAGGCGGTCTACGACGCGGTCGACGACGTCCTGACCAGCGGCCGCAGCTCGCGCCTCTACCGCGCGCTGGTGCGCGACCAGAAGATCGCCAGCCAGGTGGCGAGCTTCTCGGGCTTCCCGGGCGAGCGCTACCCGACGCTGTGGATGGTCTACGCGGTGCCCGCGCGCGGCGTCGGCAACGACCGCATCGAGGCCGCGATCGGCGCCGAGCTGGCGCGGCTCGCGAGCGAGGACGTCACCGCGGCCGAGCTCGCGCGGTTCAAGACCCGCGCCAAGGCCGGCCTGCTGCGCTCGCTGCGCAGCAACTTCGGCCTCGCCAACGAACTCGCCCGCCACCAAGCGCTCTTCGGCGACTGGCGCCAGCTCTTCGCCACCATCGACGAGGTCGAGGCGGTCACCGCCGCCGACATCCGCCGGGTCGCCGCCGGGACCTTCCGCTCGACCAACCGCACGCTGGCGGTGATCGAGACCGCGGTCCCCGGGCCGGGCGGCGCGCCCGAACCGGAGGCCGGCGGTGAGGCCGGCGACGACGACGAGGCCCCGGCCGCCGAGGAGAGCCGATGATGGACGCCGACCGCTTCCCCACCCTCCGCCGCTCCGCCCGCCGCGGGCGCCGCGCGGGCCGGCTCGCCGGGCTCGCTGCCGCCGCGTTCGCCGCCGCCGCGCCGGCCGCCGCCCAGGCGCCGAGCCACCAGACGATCGCGTACCCGCCGCTGCCCGCGTTCGAGATCCCGCGCCCCGAGCGCGTGGTGCTCGACAACGGCCTGGTCGTGATGCTGCTCGAGGACCACGAGCTGCCGCTGGTCGACGCCGTCGCGCTCGTCCGCACCGGCGGCCGCTGGGAGCCCGCCGACCGGCTCGGCGTCGCCGAGCTGACCGGCGAGATGCTGCGCGCCGGCGGCACCGAGGAGCTGAGCGCCGATCAGCTCGACGACTGGCTCGACAACCAGGCGGCGAGCATCGAGTCGTCGATCGAGACCGAGCTGGGAACCGCGCGCATGAGCTGCCTGGCCGAGGACTTCCCGGCCGTGCTCGGGGTGTTCGCCGACGTGCTCCGCCGCCCGGCGTTCGCCGCCGACCGGCTGGAGGTCGCGCGCACCCGGCTCGAGACCGAGATCGCGCGCCAGAACGACCAGCCGCTGGGCATCCTGTTCCGCGAAATCGGCGAGCTGGTCTACGGCGCCGAGTCGCCCTACGCGCGCAACCCGACCTACGAGACGGTCGCCGCGATCGGCCGCGACGACCTGGTCGCCTGGCACCGGCGGTGGTTCCACCCCGAGCGCGTGATCCTCGGATTGGTCGGCGATTTCGACCGCGACCAGGCGCTCGCGCTGGTGCGCCGGGAGCTCGGCGACTGGCCGCGCGGCCCGGCGCTCGAGGAGCCCGAGGCGGGCTGGCGGGAAGCGCCGGCGCCCGGGATCTACCACGTCGCCAAGAGCGACGTCACGCAGTCGAACATCGCCATGGCGCACCTCGGCATCCGCCAGGACGACCCCGCGTTCTACGGCGTCGAGGTGATGAACAACGTGCTCTCGGGCTCGGCCTCCTCGCGCCTGTTCGCGGAGGTGCGCACGCGCCAGGGTCTGGCCTACGCGGTGTCCGGGTCGGTCGGCGCCGAGTACGACCACCCGGGCCTGACGCTGCTGTGGATGACCACCAAGACCGACTCGACCGCCGCCGGCATCGAGGCGCTGCTCGCCGAGGCGCGCGGGATGACCGCGCGGCCGCCGACCGACGAGGAGGTGGCCAAGGCCAAGGAGTCGATCCTCGCCTCGTTCGTCTTCAACTTCGACTCGCCGGCCAAGATCCTCCGCCAGCAGCTCACCTACGAGTACTTCGGCTACCCGCTCGACCGCATGGAGCGCTACCGCGCCGGGGTCGAGGCGGTGACCTCGGAGCAGGTGCGCCGGGCGGCCGCCGACCATCTCCACCCCGACCGCTTCGCGGTGCTCGTGGTCGGCCCCACCGAGGGGCTCGACCGGCCGCTCTCGGAGTTCGGCGCGGTGCGGGCGGTCGACATCGCGATCCCCGAGCCGCCGGCGCCCGAGGTCGAGGCCGGCGCCGAGGACCTCGCGCGCGGCGCCGAGCTGATCGCGCGCGCGGTCGAGGCGATGGGCGGGGCGGCGGCGGTGGACGGCGTCGTCGCGCTCGAGATGCTGATGACCATGGAGCGGACGACGCCCGCCGGGCCGATGACGATCCCGGTGCGGGCGGTGATCGCGCCGCCGGGCCGGGTGCGCCAGGAGATGACCTATCCGTTCGGCCAGAGCGTGGCGGTGCTCGACGGCGACGCCGGGTGGGGCGCGACGCCCGAGGGGGTGATGGAGCTGCCGCCCTCGGTGTTCCAGGAGCTGCGCCGCGCGCTCGCCCGCAACGTGGTGGTGCTGCTCCAGGGCCGCGGCGGGCCCGGCTTCAGCGCCGCGGCGCTCGGCGCCGGCGACGCCGGCGGCACCCCGGTCGAACGGGTCCAGGTGACCCACGGCGACGTGACCACCGTCCTCGGCATCGAGCCCGAGAGCGGGCGCATCCTCTCGATGAGCTACCGTGGAGCGGCTCCGAGCGGAGCGCCGGCGGAGGTCGAGCAGCGGTTCTCCGACTTTCGCGACGTCGACGGGCTGTCGCTGCCGTTCGCGGCCGAGCTGATGGTCGACGGCGAACGGCTGGGCGGCGGCACGACGCAGACGGTGCGCGTCAACCCCGCGCTCGACGCCGCGGAGTTCGCCCGCCCGGCGAGCGAGGACGGGGCGCCGGCGGGAGAGCGGTAACGGCGCGGCCGCGAGCGTTCGCCGCGGCGGCTGATCGTGATCGAGGCCCGTGGCCGGTAACGGCCCGGTGCGCGCCGGCGCCCGAGCAACGCGGATTGGATCGCGGCTCCGGCGGCGCGCGCGCGACGGCGGTGCAGCGGCGGCGGCCGCCGGCGATCTTGCGCCGCGCTTCCGACTTGTGGGCGATCCCGCGGAGCCGGTAGACTCCGCGTACCGGCTCCAGCGCAGCTCCGGCCGCCGCGCCCGCCCTCCCGCGGGCCGGCCTCGCCGTCGCGAGCGGCGGCGCACTCCCCGCCGGAGCTCGCGGGCCGCAGCCGCCGGCGCACGCCGCCGCGGCGATCTCGATCGAGCCCATGCAACAGCCGGCCATCGCCCCCACCGACCCCCCCGGCCCCCGGCGCGACAGCCGCCTCGGCCTGCTCGACGGCGCCTCGCCGCCGATGGCGGCGGTGTTCGCGCAGCTCGCCCGCGTCGCGCCCACCGACGCCCCGGTGCTGCTCACCGGCGACGCCGGCACCGGCAAGGAGCTCGCAGCGCTCACCGTCCACCGCCTGAGCGGACGCGCCGCCGGGCCGTTCCTGCCGGTCGCCTGCGGCGCGCTGTCGCCGCCGCTGATCGACAGCGAGCTGTTCGGCCACGAGCGCGGCGGCTTTCCGAGCGCCAGCCACCAGCACAAGGGCTTCTTCGAGCGCGCCGACGGCGGCACCCTGCTGCTCGACGAGATCACCTCGCTGCCGCTCGAGATCCAGAGCAAGGTCCTGCGGGTGATGGAGAGCGCGACCCTGCTGCGCATCGGCGGCGACCAGCCGGTGAAGATCGACGCCCGGGTGATCGCGGCCACCCGCCGCGATCCGGCGCAGGCGGTCGCCGACGGCGCGCTGCGCCAGGACCTGCTCTACAGGCTGTCGGTGTTCCCGGTCCACCTGCCGCCGCTCGCCGCGCGCGAGGGCGACGTCCCGCTGCTCGCCGAGCGCTTCCTGGCCCGGCTCGGACGCGCCGCCGGCATCGCCAAGCGGCTGACCGCGGAGGCCCTGGACCGGCTGTCCGCCTACGCCTGGCCGGGCAACGTGCGCGAGCTCGAGAACGTCATCCACCGCGCGTTCCTGCTCGCCGACGGCTCCGAGGTGGGCGCCGACCATCTGCCGGGCGCGATCACCGGCCGGCCGCCGGCGGCGCGCGCGCTGACCCTGCGCCTCGGCTCGTCGATCGCCGAGGTCGAGCGCGAGCTGATCCTCGCCACCCTCGACCACCTTGGCGGCAGCAAGCGCGAGGCGGCGCGGGTGCTCGGGGTCAGCCTCAAGACGCTCTACAACCGCCTCAACGCCTACCGCGACGAGGGGCGGCGCGGCGGCGGCTCGGGGGGCGGCGCTTGACGACATGCACTCGTGTATACTCCGCCGTGCATTTCTCCGCCGCAGCAGGATCGCCGGTTTCGCCGCCGCGGCGCGGCGGCGCGAGGCGGTGATCCCGGCGGCGAGCCGGCCGGAGGGGCCGGGCGGAGGGCCGGCGGCGCCGGCCCGTTCTGAGGTCAACTCAAATCGGAGAAACCGGGGAGAAAGGACCATGAAGAAGATTCTGAGTCCGTTCGCGATCGTGCTGTTGGCTGCCATGACCGCACTGCCGATGGTCGCCTGCGCCCCCAAGGAGGAACCGCCCGCCGAGGAGCCCGCGGCTGCCGTGGAAGAGGCGGCCGAAGAGATGGGCGAAGCGGCCGAGGAGATGGGCGAGGAGATGGAGGAGGGCATGGAGGAGATGGGCGAGGAGATGGAGGAGGCCGGCGAGGAGATGATGGGCGAGGAGCCCGCGGAAGAGCCGACCGGCGAAACTCCCCCCGACGCCTAATCCCGGTCTCTGGCCGGACGATCGAGGGAGGCGCCCGCGGGCGCCTCCTCTTTGCTTCCACCCCCAGTGGTTCCCGCCGGAGATCGCGCCGTGGGGCGAGATCGGGACGCGCCCGGCCGCCGTCGGCGCGGCTGCCTGCGCTGGCTCGGGGCGGCGGCGCTGCTCGCCGTCGCCTGGCTCGCCTGGCGCGCCGCGACCTGGCCCGACGTCGCCGCGCTCGCGACCGCCAACCCCGAGACCACCGCGTTCATCGAGCGCTACCGGGCGCGCCAGAAGCGGGCCGGCGCAAGCGACGCCGTCGCCTGGCGCTGGGTGCCCTACGGCCGCATCTCGCCGCACCTCAAGCGCGCGGTGCTGGTCGCCGAGGACATCGGCTTCTTCGACCACCGCGGGTTCGCCGGCGCGGAGATCCGCGACGCGGTGCGCACCGCCTGGCGCGAGCGCGAGCTGCCGCGCGGCGCCTCGACCCTCACCCAGCAGGTGGCCAAGAACCTCTGGCTCTCGCCCTCCAGAAACCCGCTGCGCAAGCTCGAGGAGGCGCTCCTGACGCGCCAGCTCGAGCGCCATCTCGACAAACGGCGCATCCTCGAGATCTACCTCAACGTCGCCGAGTTCGGCCCCGGCGTCTACGGCGCCGAGGCCGCCGCGCGCCGCTACTTCGGCACCTCCGCCGCCGGCCTCTCCGAGCGCCAGGCGGCCGAGCTGGCGGCCGCCCTCCCCCGGCCCGCCACCTGGCACCCGGGCGCCGGCGGCCGCGGCTACCGCCGCCACGTCGAGCGCATCCGCGGCCGGATGGACAAGGCGCAGTGGCTGTGGAAGCTGATCTGAGCCTCTTCGCGGGGGCCGCGCCGTCTAACTCTATCCCGCGCTCTCGCCGCTCTCGCGCGCGACGGCCTTGCGCGCCTGGCGCACCGCGGCGTGGACCCGGCGCTCGAGATCGCGCCGGATCTGATCTCCCCAGCCCGACACCCGGTAGACCACGCGCCCTTCGTGGTCGAGGATGATGTAGGTGGGATAGTTCTGGACCTGGAAGGCGTTGCGCGCCACGTCGCCGGTCCGGTCCCAGACCTGCGTCCAGTTCACGTCGTGCTCGGCCAGGTACTCCTCGAGTACCTCGCGCGTCGCGTCGTTGCTCACGCCGATCAACTCGAACGGCTCGCCCGCGAGCCGCTTGGCGAGGCGGCCGAGCGCCGGCGTCGCCTGGCGGCAGGGCGCGCACCAGGTGCCCCAGAAGTCGAGCAGCACGGCGCGGCCGGCGAAATCCGCAGGGGTCAGCTCGCGGCCGTCGAGCGTGAGCATCGCAAAGGCGGGCGCCAGATCCTCCTCCCGCGCCCGCCGCGGGTCGTCGAGCAGCGAGCGGGCGCGGGCCGCCTCGGGACCCGAGGGATCGGTCGCCAGGTAGGCCTCGAGCAGCGGCACGGCCTCGGCGTCCTCGCCCTGGCGCATCAACGCCTCGGCGAGGTTGAGCTGGAGCACCGGGCTGCGGTCGCCGGCGCCAGCGAGAGCGGCGCGGAACTCCGCCTCCGCTTCGGCCAGCTTCTCGATGTCGTCGCCCGCGCCGGCGAGCAGCGCGATCCCGAGCACGTTGTGGGCGCCGACCTGGGCGTAGATGTTGTCGCCCGCGGCGGCAAGCGCCCGGCGCGCTTGCTTCTCCGCCGTGCCTTCGGCGCCAAGCTGGAGGTGCGCCTGGGCAAGGCCGACCAGCGCCGCGACCGAGGTCCCGCCGGCCAGCTTGTCGGCTTCCCGAAACGCGCGCAACGCCTCATCGGCGAGCCGGCGATCGAGCAGGTCGTAGCCGCGCGCGATCGCGGCCGCTACCTCGTCGCCGCCGGCTTCGGCGGCGGGCACGGGCCGCGCCGCGGCGAGCGAGATGAGCAGGAGCACGACGATCGCGAAGCTGGCGCGCATGGCTCCCTCCTGGGCCGCAACAGTCGCGAGCATTCCAACAGCAGGGGGGTTCGGCCTCGGTGCAAGCGCCTCGGCCTCTTACGATTCGCGAGGCGGAGCTCCCGCGGCGGAACGCCCCTCGAGCCGGAGTCTCACCCGGACGAACTTGCCGCCCTCGTCCTGCATGAGCTCCACGTCGGTGCCGTTGAACTCCCGCATCGCCCGGCGCATGACGGGCCAGCCGCGGCCGCGCTGCTCCATCAGTCCCATCACCAGCAGGTAGTTCGCCATCAGCTCGTTGCGCGACCGCGGATGGCCGCCGGCGCGCACGCTCTCGACCGTCATGTGGTTGGGAAGCAGACCCGGACTCGTCACTTCGAGGCGATCGGAGAAGACCTCGAGCAGGACCTTCGATCCCGTGATCGCGTAGTCCCGGTGCACCACCGCGTTGACCACCGCCTCTCGGAGCGCCTTCTCCGGAACCAGTGGCGTGTCTTCCCGGACCAGGCCCCGGTAGGTCTCGAACCGACCAAGGCCGCGCACCCACCCGACGGCGCGCCGTACCTGCTCGTCGAGGCGCCCTTTGCCCTCGCCGGCAAGCACCACGTCGGTGGCGCGATCGTTTCCGGCATAGGCGACACATTCGACCCAGAAGCTCGCGGTCTGCGGGAAGCGCTGAGGCTCCTTGCCGAACGCCAGCACACCGTACAGCGTCGGGTGCAGGGCGCCGTCGATCTCGGTCAAGACGCCTCGATTGCGTAGGTCGTCTTCCGTCTGGGGTTGGGGCTCCTGGTCGGTCTCCAGACCGAGCGCACGCAGATAGGCGCGAAAGGACTGCTGGTCGATGTCGGCCGGACTTCCGGCCTGGATTCCGCGCTCCTCGGTGAGGACGTAGCCGAACGCGTTGTAGAGCTCCTGCAACTCGGTCGGCGAGGGCTCGACACTGCTTCGTTCGCGCCGGATCCAGACGCGGCCGCGGTGACGCAGCGGCTCGTAGCCCCGCTGCCGGGGCACCTCGATCCAGTGCACCCAGCCGGCAGCGTCCCGGTGCCGCCCGCAGCGAGCGGAGACCGGGGCGCTCAGGCCGCTCTGCAGCAGGCTCGTGAGGCGCTCGTGGACGCGCTCGGGGTCCTCCGGCACGCCGACGACGGCGCCCGCGTCGTCGACGCCGAGGATCACCACGCCACCGTCGGAGTTCGCGAACGCGCAGATCGCCTTCGCCACGGCCGACAGATCGCCGAGGCCACGCTTGAACTCGGTGTGCGGGCCTTCCCCGGCGACGATCCGATCACGGATGTCCAGCCATTGCATCGTGTTCGCCTCGGCCTCCGCGGCCGATTCTCTCAGAATGTCACCACCCGTTCCGCATCGCCGATCAGCCGCGCGAAGGTCGGCCAGCCGGCGAGGGCGTCGACGCGGGCCTGGACGGCGGCCGGGTCGAGGCCGAGCAGCCGGGTCGAGGCCGAGCAGGCGTAGAGGCGGAGCGCGCCGCTCTCGCGGCCGGGGGCGAGGAGCGAGGTGAGCGGCGGGAAGGCCGCGGTCTCGAGCGCGGCGGGGGTCAGCGGCGGCTCGGGGTCGAGCGCGTCCCAGCGGTCGCGGGCCCAGGCGTCGAGCGCGGCGAAGAAGAGCGCGAGGTCGCAGCGGCCGCCGGCGGCGGCGACCGAGGCGGCGAGCGAGGAGACCTGGAAGCGCCGGTCCCACGAGCCGCCGTGGGCGAGGATGACGAGCCTCAGTTCGGGAACCTCGCTCGATCGAGACCGACGGCCGGCTCGAACTCGCGGCCACCGGCGTCGACGTCTCGCCGCAGCCGACGTGCTCTCGGCCCGGGAGTCTTCACGCGCCCCAGCGCGACACCGCGCCGCCCTCCCCCACCCGCCACAGGTCGCCCGACCAGATCAGGTCCTCGAGGCTCCCGGTCCCCTTGGCCTCCTGCTCGCGCCGGACCTGCTCGACCACCCCCTGCTCGTAGGTCGGCTTCTCGATCGCGCGCAGCACGCCGATCGGGGTCGGAAACTGGGGCGGCAGCAGGTGCGCGGCGAGGAACGGCAGCACCGGCCCGGGCGTCGATTCGTCCCACACCAGGCAGTCGGCCTCGGAGAACTCGCCGCCGAGCGCGATCACCTCGAGGTCGGTGCCGTTCAACCGGATGCCCTTGCTCCGCCCCTTGCCAAACACGAGCGGCTTGCCGTGCTCGAGGTGGACGATCGCGTCGTCGCGGTTCTCCTTGTCGGTCATGTAGGCGAAGGCGTTGTCGTTGAAGATGTTGCAGTTCTGGTAGATCTCGACGAACGCCGAGCCCCGGTGGCGGGCCGCGCGGTGGAGCACCTCCCTCAGGTGCGGCAGGAAGATGTCGACGCCGCGGGCGACGAACGTGGCGCCGGCGCCGAGCGCGAGCGCGAGCGGATTGAACGGGTAGTCGACCGACCCCGACGGCGTCGAGGCGGTGCGCTTGCCCTGCTCGGAGGTCGGCGAGTACTGCCCCTTGGTCAGGCCGTAGATCCGGTTGTTGAACATCAGGATCTTGAGGCCGACGTTCCTGCGCAGGCAGTGGATCAGGTGGTTGCCGCCGATCGAGAGCGCGTCGCCGTCGCCGGTCGCGACCCAGACCTCGAGCTCCGGCCGGCTCAGCTTGAGCCCGGAGGCGACCGCCGGCGCGCGGCCGTGGATGGTGTGGAAGCCGAAGGTGTTCATGTAGTAGGGGAAGCGGGAGGAGCAGCCGATCCCGGAGACGACGACGAACTTCTCCTTCGGCACCCCCAGCTCGGGGAACACCTGTTGCACCGCGGAGAGGATCGCGTAGTCCCCGCAGCCCGGGCACCAGCGCACCTCCTGGTCGGTCTGGAAGTCCTTCTTCGAGAGCGCGGGCGGCGGCTCGGGGACGGCCCTGGCCGGCGTCGGCTCAATGGACGGCGTTGGTTGACTGGACATGCGGCACCTCCGCCAGCATCTGGCGGATGCGGTCGTAGATCTCGGAGCGGAAGAACGGCCGGCCCTGGACCTTGCCGTAGCTCGCGACGTCCTTGAGGAAGCGGCCGCGCAGCAGGAGCGCCAACTGGCCGGAGTTCATCTCCGGCACCAGCACGCGCTCGAAGCGCGCGAGCACGGCGCCGAGGTTGGCCGGGAACGGGTTGAGCCAGCGCAGGTGGGCGCGCGAGACCGGCAGCCCCTCCGCGCGCGCGGCGTTGACCGCGCCGGTGATCGCGCCCGCGGTCGAGCCCCAGCCGAGGACGAGGAGCGGCCCGCCCTCGGGATCGCCCTCGACCTCGAGGTCCGGCACCTCGGCGACCACCCGCTCGACCTTGGCCGCGCGCAGCCAGGTCATCCGCTCGTGGTTGCGCGGGTCGTAGGAGACGTTGCCGGTGACGTCCTCTTTCTCGAGGCCGCCGATCCGGTGCTCGAGCCCGGGCGTGCCGGGCAGCGCCCACGGGCGGGCGAGCGTCGCCGGGTCGCGCGCGAACGGGGCGAAGCCCTCGGGGTCGGTGCGGTGGGCGACCGGAAACGCTGGCAGCGCCGCCGGGTCGGGCAGCTTCCAGGGCTCTGAGCCGTTCGCGATGTAGCCGTCCGAGAGCAGCACCACCGGCACCATGTAGCGCACCGCCACCCGGCAGGCCTCGAGCGCGGCGTCGAAGCAGTCCTTGGGCGACGACGCCGCGATCACCGGCAGCGGCGACTCGCCGTTGCGCCCGAACATCACCTGCAAGAGATCGCTCTGCTCGGTCTTGGTCGGCAGCCCCGTGGACGGCCCGCCGCGCTGGATGTCGATCACCACCAGCGGCAGCTCGACCATCATCGCCAGGTTCATCGCCTCGGCCTTGAGCGCGATCCCCGGGCCGCTCGAGGTCGAAACCGCGAGCGCGCCGCCGAACGAGGCGCCGATCGCGGCGCACACCGCGGCGATCTCGTCCTCGGCCTGGAACGTGGTCACCCCGTAGCGCTTGAACCGCGCCAGCTCGTGGAGGAGCCCGGAGGCGGGGGTGATCGGGTAGGCGCCGAGGAACAGCGGCAGCCCGCTCTGCCGGCTCGCCGCCACCAGGCCGAGCGCGAGCGCGGAGTTGCCCAGGATGTTGCGGTAGGTGCCGGGCGCGAGCTTCGCCGGCTCGATCTCGTAGCGCGCCTGGAACAGCTCGGAGGTCTCGGCGAAAGCGTGGCCGGCCTTGAGCACCTTGGCGTTGGCCTCGGCCAGCTCCGGCCGCTTCGCGAACTTCTTCCCCAGCCAGTCGAGCGTGGTGTCGAGCGGCCGGCTGAACAGCCAGTAGACCATCCCGAGGGCGAAGAAGTTCTTGCACCGGTCCTTGCCCTTGGTGTCGAGCGCTGTCCCCTCGAGCGTGCGCCGGGTGAGCGTGGTGAGATCGACCTCGAACACCCGGTAGGCGTCGAGGGTGTGATCCTTGAGCGGGTTCGTCGCGTAGCCCGCCTTCTTGAGGCTGCGCTCGGAGAACTCGTCGGTGTTGACGATCAAGACACCGTTGGACTTGAGGTCGCCGAGGTCCTTCTTGAGCGCCGCCGGGTTCATCGCCACCAGCACGTCGGGGGCGTCGCCCGGGGTGTGGATGTCGTGGTCGGCGATCCGCACCTGGAACGCCGACACCCCGGCCAGCGTCCCCGCCGGCGCCCGGATCTCGGCCGGAAAGTCGGGCAGCGTCGACAGATCGTTGCCGACCAGCGCCGAGGTGTTGGTGAACTGCGTGCCCGTCACCTGCATCCCGTCGCCGGAGTCGCCCGAGAACCGGATCACGACGTCCCGGTAGCGCTCGCGGACGGCCTTCGATGCACCGGGGGTGGGCGGGGGGGCGAGGTCGGTGGCCATGGACGAACACTCTAACAGGGGTGGCGGGCGAGAGCTTCCTGCGATTGCTGTAACATCACCATCCCCGCACACGCCGCTCCATTCGACCACGCGCGGCGGTCCTCTCGCCGCCGGGCAGGAGGTGCTCGATGCGACCCCGACGACCGTCATCGCTCCACCGGCTACTCGCCCTCGCGTTGGCCGGCGCCGGCCTCGCCTGCGCCGGCGGCGAGCCCCCGTCCGGGACCGCGGCCGCGCCCGAGGGCACGTTCGGCTACCAGCCCGAAGCGCCGGCCGAGGTCCAGGAGCCGCTGCTCGAGCTGAGCTACCAGGGCGGGATGATCAAGAACCCCGACCCTACCCCGTTCGTGCGCGTCTACCCCGGCGGACGGGTGCTGATCCACTACCCCGCCTACATGAAGAACGCCGGCGACTACGAGCTGCAGCTCGGGCCCGAGGAGCTGGACGAGCTGCTGTCGTCGTTCGCCGATCAGCAGGTGCTGACGGTCGAGTCCGATCAGCTCGAGATGATGGCGGCCGAGGCGCGCGCCGAGCAGGCGCCGCTGGTGCCGCCCGACGACCACGGCGTCGCCACCGTGGTCGAGATCCGCGCCGAGAGCTTCACCCCGGCGGGCGAGACCGCACCGACCCTGATCGACGTCGACCGCCGGCTGGTGGCCCAGGACCTGCCGCCGGCCGAGGCGCTGACCGACCCGCGCTTTGCGCCGCTGCGCGGGCTGGCCGAAGGGGTCGCCCAGCTCGAGGCGCTGGCCAAGCGCTCCGACCTGCGCCCGGTGGAACCGGCGCCCGCGGGCGGCGGCGAGGAGGGACGATGAACGCACTGCGGACAGCGGCGATCGGCTGCGGGCTCGCCCTGGCGGGCGCCTCCGCCGCGGGCGCCCTGGAGTTCAACTTCAGCCCCGAGCCGGGGACGGCGCAGGAGGCGATCGACGGCTTCGAGGCCGCCGGCGAGCTGTGGTCGCTGCGCTTCGCCGACGACGTCACGGTGAACATCGACATCGGCTTCCGCAGCCTCGACCCGGGCGTGCTCGGCTCGACGCTGTCGCAGCGGACCTCGGTCGGCTACCAGCAGTTCCTCGACGCGCTGGCCGCCGACGCCTCCTCCACCGACGACGCCGCGGTGCAGCCCAACCTGCAGCCGGGGCCGGCGTTCTCGATGCTGCTCAACCGGACCAGCGACAGCCCCCAGGGCAGCGGCAGCGCCAACCCCTTCCTCGACGACGACGGCGACGCCAACAACACCCTGGTGCGGCTGACCCGGGCCAATGCCAAGGCGCTCGGCCTGCTCGCCGCCGGCGACCCGGCGAACGACGCCGCGATCACCTTCAGCAGCGACTTCAACTGGGACTTCGATCCGAGCGACGGCATCCAGGCCAACCACTTCGACTTCATCGCCGTCGCCGCCCACGAGATCGGCCACATGCTCGGCTTCACCAGCGGCGTCGACCTGCTCGACATCAACAGCCCGCCGCACAACGGCCCGTTCTCGGACAACCAGTTCACCTTTGTCAGCGCCAAGGACCTGTTCCGGTTCTCGGCCGGCAGCGTCGCCCGCGGAGCGGGGAACTTCGACTGGTGCGCCGACGCCCGCGCCAAGCACTTCTCGATCGACGGCGGCGCCTCCGACCTCGGCGGCTTCTCCACCGGGCGCAACTTCGGCGACGGCCAGCAAGCGAGCCACTGGCAGGACGACCGCGGCCTCGGCATCATGGACCCGACGGTGGCGCCCGGCGAGTCCCCGGCGATCACCGCCCTCGACCTGCGCCTGTTCGACGTCATCGGCTGGGGAGCCGGCGCGCCACTCGAGCCGCCGGCGGAGGCCGACCTGGCGATCGCGGTCGCGACCACGGTCGGGGTCACCTACGTCATCACCGCGCGCAACCTCGGCCCCGACGCCGTGACCGGCGCCCGGGTCGACGACGTCTTCCCGCCCGCGGTCACCGGCGTCACCTGGCAGTGCGCCGCCAGCGGCGGCGCCACCTGCACCCCGAGCGGCAGCGGCGACATCCACGACATCGTCGATCTGCCGGCCGGCGCCCAGGTGGTCTACACCGCCACCGGCTCGGCGCCGAGCGCGGGGGCCAACGCGGCGACCGTGACCGCGCCCGACGGCGTGGTCGACGGCAACCCGGGCAACAACGGCGGCGGCTGAGCCGCGGCATCCGGCCGGCGGGAGCGGCGGCGATCGCGCCGCCGCTCCGGCACCGCGGCGCGGCGCGGGCTAGGATGTGCGGTCAGCCGTGCACGCCGTCACCGCCTCCCTGGCGCCGCTGCTCGCGGTTACCCTGGTCGCCTACCTGGTGGCGATCTTCTGGCTGAGCTTCGCGGTGCGCGGGCGGGTGCGCGACAACGAGGACTTCCTGGTCGCCGGGCGCCGGCTGCCGCTCTCGCTCGCCTGGGCGACGCTGCTCGCCACCTGGTTCGGCGCCGGCACCGTGCTGACCGCGGCCGACGAGGTGCGCGCGGGGGGCCTCCAGCGCGCCGCTCTCGACCCCTTCGGCGCCGGCATCTGCCTGCTCCTCGCCGGGCTCCTCTTCGCCGGCCCGCTCTGGCGGATGGGCCTGCTCACGGTCTCCGACTTCTTCCGCCGCCGCTTCGGCCCGCGCGCGGAGCTGCTCTCGGCCCTGGTTCTGGTCCCCTCCTACTTCGGCTGGATCGCGGCCCAGCTCGTCGCGCTCGCCGGGCTGCTCGAGCTGATCTTCGGCCTCGACCCCGCGGCGGGGATCCTGATCTCGGCCGGCGTCGCGATGGGCTACACCCTCCTCGGCGGCATGTGGTCGGTGACCCTCACCGACGCCGTCCAGATCGCGCTCGTCCTCGGCGGCCTCCTGGTCCTCTCGGTGCTGGTCGTCGCCGAGCTGGGCGGCGGCAGCCCAGGCGCCGGCCTCCTCCGCCTGGCCGAGGACACGCCGTCCGAGATGCTGCTGCCGCTGCCGGTCGGCTCGGCCGCCGAGGTCGTCGGCTGGCTCGGCATCCTCGCGGTCGGCGCGCTCGGCAACCTCCCGGGGCAGGACCTGATGCAGCGGGTGTTCGCCTCCCGCTCGGCGGCGGTCGCGCGCAACGCCTGCCTGGTCGCCGGCGGCCTCTACCTGAGCTTCGGCCTGCTGCCGGTCCTGCTCGGCCTCTCGGGCCGCCTGCTGGTTCCGGACACCGTCGAGCAGAGCATCCTCCCCGCGATGGCCGGCCTCTTCCTCGCCCCGGTGCCGGCGGTGATCTTCGTCCTCGCGCTGGTCTCGGCCGTGCTTTCGACCCTCGACAGCGCGATCCTCTCCCCCTCCGGCGTCCTCGCCCAGAACGTCCTGCCGCGCTGGAGCAAGGCGCCGGCGCTCGCGCTCAACCGCTGGTCGGTGGTCGGCGTCACCGTCGCGAGCGTCGCGATGGCGTTCGCCGGCGAGGACGCCTACAGCCTGCTCGAAGACGCCTACGAGCTGCCGATGGTCGCGATGTTCGTCCCCCTCGCCCTCGGCCTCTACCGCCCGCCGGGGCGCGAGGCGCCCGCGCTCGCCGCGTTGGGCCTCGGCGCCGGCCTTTGGCTCCTCCACTTCGCGCTCGGCTGGGAGTCTTTCATCGAGCCCTGGCTCCCCTGGCCGGTCCCGGGCTCGCTGGCGATCACGGCGTGCAGCCTGGCGGCGTATGTGGGGGCGGGGGGGTGGGGGCGCCAGACCCGGGCGGAGTCGTAGTCAGCTCAACCTCCTCCAGCGGCGTCCAGCCCTCCTTCTCGGCGCGCGCCAGCGCCCGGTCGTACAGGCGCCAGAAGGCAGCGTTCTGGCACAACGCGACGGTCTCGGCGTCCGACCTTCCCTCGGCAAAGTTGTGAGACATTGATTAGCTCCGTTTCCGGCTGCGCTCCATCCGGCGCCTCATGAGGCGAGCGCGGCCGGCTCGTAGGCTCTTCACCGCCCGTTCGGAGAGTCCGAGAGCACCGATCAGAACCGCGGCATCGATCGCTTCGGAAGCCTCATCGTAGCGACCGTCGCGCAGCAGCGAGTCGACGCGGCGGGCGAGCGTTGCGACCTCATCCGGAGGGAGGTCGGGCCACGGGACCAGGATTCGATCGAGCTCCCGTGGCTCGATCTTGAGGATCCCGCCGCCGTAGCTCCGGCCCTCGATCTCCAGGCTGAGCAGGCTGACGCTGCTGTAGAAGGCGAGCGCGAGCAGCGCGGGAGAGACGCCCGGGCGAACACGGAGCCCGTGGAGTGAGTTGGTGTAGAAGGCGCGGGCGTCGTTCACCGATGCCCGAGGCGTGGCACCCGCCATGTAGCCGACCAGCACGTCCGCTTCCTGAAGCCCTGGCACCTTCCACCATGGCGCGCGCTGCTGGCACTTGAACCGGTCCGGAGTGCCTCGCTTCTCCCCCTCGGCTGTGAGCCGGTCGAGGGGCTCGCGATCGGTGAAGAGATCCTCCTGCGGAACCAACAGATGGTGCGCCGTGCCGCCGGCCTCCAGCGCCGCGACGTCGTCGGCCGTGAAGCGCAGTCCAAGCAGCGACCGGCTGCTGCGCGCCGTCGGATAGAGCCAGGTCGATGGATAGCTCGCGCTCTCGGCCTCCGCCCGGCTGCGGTGAAAGAACTCGTTGTCGCCGGTGACATAGCCGTTTGTCACCTCGGCCAGGGCGGCAACCGTCCGCATCCCGGGATGCCGGCGAGCGAGACTCCAGGCACGACGCTCGCTCTTCGCGAGGTAGGCCTCGGTGAAGCGCGTCTGGTTGCCGTCGGTGAGGTCGACGCAGACGGGATCACCGAGCACGCCGACGGTCCCCTCCCGGTGGCGCAGCTCGTGGATCGAGGACAGCGGGGTCAGGTGCACGGATCGGCACGACCCGCCACACCCATCGGCGAGCAGAAGGCAGGTGTCGGCCTGGGCGCCGTCGAAGAAGTTCTCCTCGAACGCGATCAGGTGCAGCGAGGCAAAACGCCCGAGCAGCGCCGTCAGGGTCCGCAGGCCGTAGTGGGTCTGCGTGACCTCGGCCGGCACGACCATGGCGAGCCGGCCTCCGGGCGTCAAGAACCGCGTGGCGTGAAGCACGAATGGAGCCCAGGTCGAGGTGAGCCGGCTCAGGCGGACCCCCAGGCGGAGCGCCGACGCCAGCGCAGCGCGGCGGGAGCGGTCGTCGAAGCGCTGATAGCGGATGAACGGAGGGTTGCCGACCACCAGATCGACCGGCTCGACGGTCTCCGGTGCGAGAGTGAAGAAGTCCTGCCCCAGCAGCTCGGCGCGGAGTCCACGGTCGCCAAGCCGTCCTGCGGTCTCGGCGAGTGCCTGCGGCGAGACGTCGCAGCCGACGAGGCGAATGCCGGCCATCTCGCCCGCCACCTCGAGGAAGCGACCGTCACCACACGACGGGTCGAACACCGATCCGGCACGTTTCTCGAGCCCCCAGCCGACGAGAAAGCGCACGACGACCTCATGGGTGTAGTAGGCACCCAGCGCCTTGCGCTCTGACTGCACGAGTGGGTGGCCCATCGCTACGCTCGCTTCGTTCCGATCGAGCCGACTATAGCGCGATCCACGGTAGCGAAAACGAAGCGTAATTGTCAAGACCGAAGATGCTTGAGAGCATGTTGCTACACTCCCGAGGTGGGACCCACCCTGTCATGCCGACCACGCCTCCGCGCCGCACGAGCCGGCTGGTTGCCACCAGCCCCGGCTGCGCACCGCTGCGCCGCATGTACGAGGCAGCGGAAGCCTCGCGGTCGCGGCGCTGGACCGATGTCGAACCCGACTTCCTGCGGGCGATGTGGGAGTTCGACCAGAACTTCGCGGCCGGCCTGGCGACGCAGGGAGACAACCAGAACGGCAAGGGAGACTTCTTCACCGATCTGATCGCTCTGCTGCTGGAGAACTCTTCGGGCAAATCGCTCTGCGGGCGCGGGGCGGTGCCCGGGCTGTTCTTCGGCAAGCACAACCTCGACGCCTCCTACCCGCCTACGGGACAGGTCGAGCTGCTGATCGAGACCAAGGCCGCCGGCGCCCCCAAGACCCGCCGGAACCCGCGCCAGAAAAACCCGCTTGGGCGTTACGGCAGCGCGGATCTCAAGAAGCGGATCACGGAGGCGGGTCTCAAGACCATCGACCTGAAGGCCGAGTGGGCGCGGGAAGAGGGGAAGGGCGGCGGCCCCGCGGGCGACCTGATCTCCTGGCTCCGCCGCAGTCGGCCGATGTGCGTTCTCTTCCTCGCGGTCCGCGTCGTCGACGCTGGGGACCTGGATAAGACGATCGAATTCGCCCACGCCGCGGCCAAGATGATGGATGGAGTCGGCCTGACCGCCTATCAGCCCGACTCCCGAGGACGCGGCTATGAGCCGGCGACGGTGCCGACGGCGCTCGAGCTGGATCGCGAGCTGAGCCGGGTCGCGACGGCGCTGCGCAACTTGAAACCGTAGGGGCTGAACTTCGGCGGCCCGCGAGCGCACCGCCGCCGCGAACGCCTCGAAGTCGCCCAACCGGTTCTCGACCAGCTCGCGCACGATCCCGAGGTCGATCCGCCCGTACTCGTGGACCAGGCGGTTGCGGAAGCCGGCCATGCGCTGGAGGGACGGCACCTGCTCGGCTTCGATCCAGCCACCCCGCGCGAGCAGCTCGAAGAGCCCCTGGAGTCTATCGGCATCGGCCCGGGCGCCGAAGGCGGGAGTGCTGCCGCTCGAGGAGACCCGATCCCGTCCCCGGCTCCGCCCTCACGCTGAGCGCTCCGAGCTGGCCTGCGAGGCGGTCGATTGCGCCTTTGCTGACGGGGGGCCGTGACGCACCGGCATGTCGTCAGGTAGTCTCCGCAACGCTAATGATCGGTCAGGCCAAGGGAGGAACCGCGCCGTGATCCCATCTTCCACGTACGCTCCGGAGAGGCTGACGCGCGCCGCTCGGCTCGCGCTCGCCGCCGCCCTGCTGGCCGGCGGCGCGCCGG
>CAZNIX010000019.1:0-23771 GCA_964573125.1 uncultured Thermoanaerobaculia bacterium | reverse complement strand
GACCGGCGCCCGGCGTGCGGCGGCTCACCACGCGCCGCGACTGGACGGCGGCGGACGGCGCGGACGACGGCGCCGCCGAGTGGCTGCTCCACCGCGCCGGCGAACGCACGGCGACGCGCCGGCTCAGCCCGTGGGCGGCGCTGGTGCTCGACGCCGTCGTACCGGCGGCGGACCTCGCCACGGCGGCCGAACGGGTGGCGTCGCGCCTCGAAGGAGCGAGCCCCGAGGCGGTCGCGCCGCCGGTCCAGGAACAGATTCGAGAGCTCTACCGCGCCGGCCTGATCGACCTCGCGCCCGACGAACGTCGTCGGGCCGCGGCCGGTTGAGGCGGCGCGGCGGAGGCGAGCGCCGCCCCCGGCGTGGGTGCGCCGGGGGCGGCTGGAAAGCCGGTCGCACGACCGGAGTCACGCGAAAGGGATCGCAGCCCGACCGACGACCGACCTAACCGAACAAGGAGAGTACTCGATGAAGAAGATCCGCTTGAACCTCGACGACCTGAAGGTCGAGTCCTTCGTCACCACGCCGGAAGGCGAGGGCGGCGTGCAGGGCTACTCGTGTCCGACCTGTGGCGGGCCGACCTGCGCCGCCACCTGTCCGCAGACCTGCCCGCAGACCTGCGACACCTGCCCGTGGTCGGAGTGCAGTTGCCCGCCGATCTCGTGCCTGGAGTCGAGCGGCGGCAGGCCCTGCGTCTAGCCGCGGGCCGCGAGCGTCTTCGCCGCCGGCCGTCCGCGGCCGGCTGAACCGATACCGCTAGTTTCCGAAATAGTTTCGAATCGACCATGAACCGGGCTGCGATCCCCTTCGCCCTTCACCTCCCGGTGCCGCGATGGCGCTAGCCGCCGCCGCGCCCGACACCGCCCTCCCCGCCGCCACCCTGCGGCAGGCGTCGCGGCACCTGCTGCGCCTGCTCCGGCTCGCCCGGCCCTACTGGTCGCGCTTCGGCGGCGGCGTGCTGCTCGCCTTGCTCGCCGCGGGCCTCGGCGCGCTCACCCCATGGATCACCAAGCTGCTGATCGACGAGGTCTACGCCGAGCGCGACGTCGGCCTCTTGCACGTGCTGGTCGGCGTGCTGCTCGCCCTCGGCCTGTCGAACTCGTTGGTCGGCGCCCTGCGCGCGCTCTACACCGCCGGCGTCCGCGCCCGCCTGGTCGCCGACGTGCGGCTGCGCTTCTTCAACCACCTGCAGCACCTGCCGATGCGCTTCTTCGACCACCACCGAGTCGGCGAGGTCGAGAGCCGTCTCCACGAAGCCACCGGCGCCGTCGAGGCGGTCGGCCGCAGCTTCGAGACGGTGCTCACCCAGGGGCTGTTCCTGCTCGTCGTGCCGCCGGCGCTCTTCCTGCTCGACGCCCGGCTGGCCGCCCTGGCGCTCGTCGTCGTGCCGCTGGCGGCGTTCGCCACCACCCTCGCCTCGCGCCGCTTGCGGCACCGCTGGCAGGCGAACTCGCAGGCCAACGGCGAACTGAGCGCCTTCCAGGTCGAGGTGCTGGCCCAGATCCGCGTCTTCAAGAGCTTCGGCCTCGAGCGCCGGGTCTACGCCGAGGCGTCCGAGCAGGTGGCGGCGGCGACCGCGGCGCAACTGCGCGCGTTCGCCGCCTCCCACTGGGTCGGCGGCGCGACCGGCGCCCTGCGCGGCCTCAACACGGCGCTGCTGACCTGGGTCGGCTGGCTGCTGATCCTCGGCGGCGCGATGAGCCTCGGCGAGTACGTCGCCTTCACCGCCTACCTCGGCTTCCTCTATGGTCCGCTCTTCATCCTCTTCCAGGAGTTCTCCGACCTGCAGCGCTCGGCGGTCCACCTCGGGCGCATGTTCGAGTACTGGGACCTGCCGGCGGAGCAGGACCCGCGGGCGGCGACCGCGGGCGCCGCGCTGCCGGCGGCGACGGGCGGCGAGCGCTCCGGCGTCCGCCTGCGCGGCGTCGGCTTCGCCTACCGCCCGGAGCGGCCGGTGCTCGCCGGCGTCGACCTCGACCTGCCGGCCGGCACGGTGACCGCGGTCGTCGGGCCGAGCGGCTCCGGCAAGACGACGCTGCTGCGCCTGCTCGCCGGCCTCGAGCGTCCGACCGCCGGAGGCTTCGAGATCGGCGGCCGGCGCACCGACCGCCTGTCGCTCGCCGAGCATCGCGCGCTGGTCTCGGTGGTCTGGCAGGAGGGAGGCCTGGTGCGCGGCAGCCTGTGGCGCAACCTCACCCTGGCCGCGGCGCCGCCGCCGTCGCGCCGCGAGGTCGACCGGGTGGTCGACCTGTGCGGGCTGCGCGAGGTGGTCGCCGGCCTCGGCGAGGGCTACGACGCCGAGGTCGCCGAAGCCGGCGTCAGCCTGTCGGCCGGACAGCAGCAGCGGCTGGCGCTCGCCCGCGCCCTCCTGCGCGATGCGCCGCTGCTGCTGCTCGACGAGGCGACCGCCCACCTCGACGTCGACACCGAGACGGCGATCCTCGGCCCGCTGCTCGACGACTGCCGGCGGCGCGGCCGGACGCTGGTCTACGTCACCCACCGGCCGGCGACCGCCGCGCTCGCCGACCGCGTCGTGCGATTCGCCGGCGGGCGGCTGATCGCGGTCGAGGAGACGGCGCCGCCGGCGCGTCCGTGCGCCGTGGGGGAGGGGCGGTGAGGCCGGCCGCGCGCGCCGCCGCCGCCCTCGCCCGGCGCCCGGCGTGGCTACGGCGGGCGCTCGGCGACGCCACCGGGTGCGGCGTCCGCGTCGGTCTCGTCGACAGCGGCGTCGACCCGGCCTGGCGTCACCCCGCGTTCGCCCACGGCGTCGGTCTGCTCGCCCGCCTGCCGCACCGGCTGGCGCTGGTCGAGAGCGACGACCGCGACGACCGGATCGGCCACGGCACCGCCTGCGCCGGCCTCCTGCTGGCGCTGGCGCCGGAAGTCGAGATCCACCCGATCCGCGTCTTCCACGACCGCCTCGAGACCTCGGTGCCGGTGCTCGTGGCGGCGCTCGCCTGGGCGACCGCGGCCGGCTTGGACGTCGTCAGCCTGAGCCTCGGCACCGTGCTCGCGTCGGCGCGCGAACCGCTGTGGGCCGCCTGCGAGACGGCGCGCCGGCGCGGCACGCTCGTCGTCGCCGCCGCCGACGCCGCGAGCGGGACGAGCTACCCGGCGGCGTTCGACAACGCGATCGGGGTCGGCGCCGGCGAGTTCCCCGACGTCCACGACTACCTCTACCGGCCGCACGCCGCGGTCGAGTGCGTCGCCCAGGGGCGGCGCCGGGTGCGCCTCCTCGGCGGCCGTCGCGTCGTCGCCGCGGCGACCAGCTACGCCGCACCCCAGATCGCCGCCTACGCCGCCTTGCTGCGCCAGCGCCGGCCCGGCGCCGACCTCGAAACGCTGCGCGGCTGGCTCGCCGACCACGCCCTCGGCGGCCCCGGCCGCGCCGCCGCGCCGCCGGCCGCCGTCGTCGCCCCCGAAACACCCTGCTGCCACGACGTGGAGGCCCCGGCATGACCGTCGCCCGGCTCGCCCCGCACACCGCCCTCGCCACCTCGATCGAGCGCCTGCGGACGAGCCGGCGCCTGACCCTGAGCTTCCTCGACCACCTGCATCTCTTCGCCGCCGCCGAGGCGCGCGCGGCGGGCGGCGACGCCGAGACCGTGGCCGAGCGACTGCTGGCCGCCGTGCCGGCGGGCTGGGTCGACGGTTCGATCGGTTGGAACCTGCTGCACGTCGCGGTATTCGAGGAGGAGTGTGCCGGCCAGCCGGACGGCGGCGACCGTCACCGCTACCGTCACGGCGCCGAGCCGGCGGCGGCGGCGGCGCCGCTCGCCGCCGTCGTCGAGCGCCTGAGCGCCGCCCGCGCCGCCCTGCTGGCGACGCTGGCGGCTTGGAGCGACGCGACGCTCGACCGCCCGGCCGGCGCGGCGCCTGGGACGATGAGCCGCCGCCAGGCGATCGACGCCGCCGTCTGGCACGAGCCGCACCACCTGAACCTCTGCAACGAGGCGCTGCGGCGGCTCTGGGTCGGGGGCGACGGGTAGGCGATCCGCCCGTCCTTCGCTTCCAGCTTGCCTTTCAGCTTGTGCGTCTGGAGGGGCGGATGGAATACGTCCTGTTCGCCGGGCGGATCCCGCGGCACCTGCCGGGCGTCTCTGAGCCAGGGCTTGCCTGCGCGCGTACCCTGTGCCACAATTGGCACCGGAGGCTTTGTCGGCGCGAGCCGACATTGCCTTTTCTCTTTCAGCCCCTTCCGAGCCGCTCGTCCTTCGGCCTCAGATCGTCGATCCAGGCGAAGCTCCAGATGTCGAAATCCGGAACGCCGGCGACCGTCCGCCGGGTCCGGTAGCGGAGCTCGCAGACCCGCTCGCCGAGCGGCTCGAGTTCCGGTCGTGGGGGCGGCACGCGCTCGCCGACGGGACCGAGGCTGACGCCCCAGGCCGTGATATAGGCGACGAGATCGGCGATCTGGACGGCGGTGGTCAGCTCGCTGTGAACGAAGAATGGCTCCGGGATCACGCGCGAGGCGCGCATCCGCCCCTTCGCGGTGTCCCGGAAATAGCGCGTGAGCTGGTCGATCAGCAGGTGGCTCTGTGACCTCTCGCGCTCGTCGAAGATCACGAGGCCCAGGACCTCCGGACCCCGATCCTCAAGGAAGTAGAAGTAGCGCTCGAAGAGAAAGGCGTAGTCCTTGCGCAGGAAGTCACCCTCCGATCTCGGCGCCGAATGCGGGATGATGCTCGCGAACGCGTGGATTCGGTAGCGGGCGCAGAGAGTGAGGATCTCTTCGACGAACGCGAGCTTCGCCTGGCCGAGAGCCGTCAGCTCGGCCCGAGTCGGATTGCCGCCCGAAGGATCCCCCCGGTGGGCTTCTCCTCGGTCGAGGCAGGCTTTGGCAAGCCGCACGCGCCCTTCCGGCTCCATCGGTTCCATCTGGCCGGCGTGCCGGAAGACCTTGCGCTTGAGGAGCTTCTCGCCTTTCAGCTCCCGGTGGCCAGCGGATACCCGCCGACCGAAGTGTCGGATCTCGGCCTGATGGACCTCGCCGATGAAGTTCCAGAGGTCCCGATCCTCGATCGCGACCCCCGCCAGCACCTCTCGTGGCGAGACCACGCGGTCGTGGCCGCTCTCGTCCATGAAGAGCAGGTAGCTCATCGCTCCGAATCGCTACATTAGCCGAAACCAGTGCTCGCCAGCCACGGTGCTCCCCACGCCGGACCAGAGGGGCAGGCTTGACTTTCTGCCCCGAAAGTCACAGCCTGGTCCGGTGCCAGCGACCCACCAGGGCGCCATCGGTTTCGTCATCGACCGCACCTTCTCGAAATCCGGTTCCCGGAGTAGAAGGGAGTCGCTCATGGACCGCAAGATCGAGAAGATCGCAAAGAAGATGGGGGCGAAGGTGGTCGGCACGGTGCCCGACTACTCGGCGGGCGCCTTCGGCGTCGCCAAGCTCGCGCAGACTCTCCGTGAGCGGCTCGAGCCCGGTCGAGGAAAGCGGCCCGGCCGGCCGAGCGTCGCCCACTGGAGCAAGCGTTCGAAGATCCCGCTCGCCGCCGAGACCGAGGGCCGGCTGGAGCACCTCGCTCGGCTCCTGAGCGACGAGCACCGCAAGGTCAGCCCGATGCAGGTGGCGGCGCAGATCCTCGAGGAGGCGACGGCGAGCTACTTCCCTCAGGAGACGAAGCGGCGGCAGAGCAGGTAGTCCGGCCAGGGTCGAGCCCTCGACCGCCCTGGTCCAGCAGTAGACCTGCCGCGCGGGCGCCTGTACGATCGCGATCAACACCACGGGAGGGTCGCCCATGAGCTCCGACATCCTCTACATCGGCATCAACGGCCACGTGGCCGCGATCGATCCCGCGACCGGCCGCGAGATCTGGCGCACGGCCCTCGGGGGCGGCGGGTTGTTCTCCCACCCCGGCCATCAGGACGTCTGCGTCCTCGAGCACGAGGGGAGGGTGTTCGCCGGCTGCCACGGTCACCTGTTCTGTCTCGACGCCGCCACCGGCCAGTCCTTGTGGCGGAACGACCTGTCGGGCCTCGGGCACAACGACGTCACCCTGGCGATCGCCGGCAAGGCGGTCCAGTTCGTCTCCACCCACACCCACACGCACTCGTGAGCGCGGGCGGCGACGAGCACCTCGCTCCGGTGCTCATCGGCTACTTCCCGAAGCGGCGAACGCCCGCACCCGAGGAACTCCGGACGGCCGGGGCCGAGGAGATCTGCAGCGTCAGCGAGTGCCTGGCGCCCGGCCCGAAGGACTGGATCGAGGCGTGGCGCCACAATGAGCACGGGTGCTTCGACAGCCCCGACGACGCCCGGGACGTCATCGGCGAGGCCCCGGGCGAGTTCCAGGTCCTCGCCTACCGCCTGCTCCCCTTGCGGTTCCGCACGGGGAGCCCCGAGCCGGTCGAAGTCTCGCCGTCGAGGATCGCGCCGCTGTCGCCGGACTTCCGGTCGCTCGGCTTCGACGTGGTCAGCAAGAGCACGAGCTACGGGTTCGACTGTTCGCCGCTGTCGTGTAATTCCATGGCGCTGGAGTTCGCCGTCAACCGCCACTGCCTCGTGGACGGCCTCGATGTCGCCGAGGAGCTGGCGCGTCGCTTCTCGGTGGAGGAGCCGGAGCCTGGGCCGTACTACGTGGTCGAGGTCCTGCGGGCTTTCGGCGGGCGCTTGTAGCGGTTTCGTCCATGCGACTCTGGCGCCCACTCGGCCTCCACGAGCTGGCGCTCGTCTGGGAAGCGAAGATGGCCGCATTCCCCCCGCGTCTCCCCGAGCAACCGATCTTCTATCCGGTCCTCAACCGGGCCTACGCCGAGCAGATCGCACGCAACTGGAACACCAAGGCGGAGCCATTCGCTGGCTACGTGGCCGAGTTTGACGTTGACGACCCGTACGCCTCGCAGTTCGAGCGCCAGGTCGTGGGCGGTCGGCAGCACGAGGAGCTATGGGTTCCGGCCGAGGAACTCGGCTCCTTCAACGAACACCTCCAAAGTCCGATCAGGGTAGAGGAGGCCTTCTTCGGTCCGGCCTTCCGCGGTCACGTTCCACAGCGGTTCGGGCTCCGAGGCCATGACGCCGCCGAGCAGATCCGTATGCTCGCTGCAACTCTCTCCTACGCTCCGATGGACTTCTATCTGGAGACCCGCGCCAACGAGCTGACGTTCTTCCTGAACTACCCTTATTGGGCTGCATCCCAGGCTGCGGACTTCGGGATCGATCCGGAGGAGCTGGCGAAGACGCTCGAGGGGATTCGGCGCTCCTGGGACTTCCCTGGTGAACGAGTCGCACCCCTGATCGTCCGCGGTGCGCTCGTCATGGGTAGCCCGTTAGAAGCTCTCGGGAACGGCTCCCGCGTTAAAGTGTCCAACGGATCAGCACGCGGCCGCGCACCACTGACTTGATTGAGGTAGTCGTAGAGCGCCACCTTCGGCACGCCGCCGAAAACGCCGAAGGCCCTTTAGCACCGAAACTCTATCTAGACCGAAGTTCCCTTCGAAGGCGAGCCTGATCAGGGGGTCAAGCTCCTTGGTTTCAGAGGTTTGGCTCGTCGAGTCGATTTGCGGGTGTTCCCATGTAATGTACGCTAATACCCTTGACACATATTGTGGTCTCGGCTATGATGGTCCCATGTATGTCGAGGTCGTCCCCAACCGCAACTCCCGACCCGCCATCCTCCTGCGGCGCGGCTCGCGCGAGGGCGGCAAGGTCCGCAAGCAGACCCTGGCCAACCTCACCGACTGGCCGCCCGAACAGGTCGAGGCGCTGCGGCGCGTGCTGCGCGGCGAGCGCCTGGTCTCGCCGGCCGAGCAGTTCACCATCGTCGCCTCGCGCCCCCACGGGCACGTGGAGGCCGTGCTCAAAATGCTGCGCAAGCTGGGCCTCGAGCGGTTGCTCGATGGCCGGCGCTCACGCTCGCGCGACCTGGTGGTGGCGATGATCGTGCAGCGCCTGCTCGACCCGGGCTCGAAGCTGGCCAACGTCCGGCAGTGGCAGACCACGACGCTGGCCGAGGAGCTGCGTCTCGGAGAGACCGATGTCGATGAGCTCTACGACGCGCTGGACTGGCTGGCGGCGCGCAAGGAGAAGGTGGAGGCGAAGCTGGCCCACCGCCACTTGGCCGAGGGCTGCCTGGTGCTCTATGACGTCACCAGCAGCTACTACGAGGGCCGGACCTGTCCTTTGGCCGTCTTCGGCCACGACCGCGACGGCAAGAAGGGCCGGCCGATCGTCGTCTACGGGGTGCTGTGCGATTTCGAGGGTCGGCCGGTGGCCGTCGAGGTCTATCCCGGCAACACCGCGGATCCGACCACGGTGCCCGACCAGGTCGAGACCCTGCGGCAGCGCTTCGGCCTGAGCCGCGTGGTGCTGGTCGGCGACCGGGGCATGCTCACCAACACCCAGATCGAGCACCTGCGCACCTACCCCGGGCTGGGCTGGATCTCCTCGTTGCGCTCGCCGGCCATCCGCCGTCTGGTGGAGGGCGAGGTGCTGCAGCGGTCGCTGTTCGATCAGACCGATCTGGCCGAGATCACCTCACCCGACCACCCGGGTGAACGGCTGATCGCCTGCTACAACCCGATCCTGGCCGACGAGCGGCGTCGCAAGCGCCTGGAGCTACTCGCGGCCACCGACGCCGAGCTCGAGCGCATCGCGCACGACGTGGCCCGGCGCACCCGCACGCCGTACAGCCCCGAGCAGGTCGGCGCCAAGGTCGGCAAGGTCCTGGCCCGGTTCAAGATGGCCAAGCACTACGACTGGCGCTTCGAGCAGGGGCGCCTGCTCTGGCAGCGCCGAGACGACAAGATCCAGGCCGAGGCCGAGCTGGACGGCCTGTACGTCATCCGCACCAGCGAGCCGGCCGAAACGCTGTCGCCCGCCGACGCGGTGCGCAACTACAAACGCCTCGGCCAAGTCGAACAGCTCTTCCGCTGCCTCAAGACCATCGACCTGAACGTGCGACCCATCTACCACCGGCTCGCCGAGCGCGTCACCGCGCACATCTTCCTCTGCCTGCTCGCCTTCTACGTCGAGTGGCATCTGCGACAGGCCTGGGCGCCGCTGCTGTTCGAGGACGAGCAACTCGACATCGACCGCACCCGCAGGCACCCGGTCGCCGCGCCCAAGCCCTCCGACTCCGCACTCGCCAAGAAAGCTTCCCGGACCACCCCCGACGGCCTCCCCGTGCACAGCTTCCACACCCTGCTCGCCCATCTCGCCACCCGCTGCCGCAACACCTGCCGGCTTGCCACCGCACGACAAGAAGACCCAACCCTCGAGTTGCTCACCGAACTCGACCCACTCCAGGACAAGGCCCTCCAACTTCTCCCGATGTAGCCAGTACGCGCACACCTCGAACCGACCGATCTCACGCGCTCTCAACGAGATGCCGCCTGGACGAACGAGGAACTTCGGTCTAGAGTTGGTCCCTTCCGACAAGGAAGGCGAGCGGCGCTTGTGGCTATGTCGTGCGGGCCTCTGTCAGTGCCTGCGTGATCCAACCCATGATCTCGTCCAGTTGGTCGGCAGAATCGTAGCTCACTTCGAAGTTTCCGATTCCCCAGTGTCCGATACCGCTAACGTTTCGGACCAGCGGATGCTGTACGTCTTGCGGGTCGAGTGGCAGGACGAGACGGAGCCTCTTTCGCTGTGGTATGACGCTGCAGATCGTACACTTTCCCGTCTGGTAGGCGATGTATTGTTTGCGCTGTACGCGCCGAAGTGATTGGGCGAGTTGAAGAACCCTCTCCTCGAGCCTCGTGAACAGGTCCACGACCGAGGCGGGCTTGCCGGCGAAGTGAGTCTCAAGCGTGTAAGTGGGCTTTTCTCGAGCCGGTGGTGGCATGCCGGGAGTGGGCGTCGAGTCCGTTTCGCCGAGGGTCCAGACATCGCCGCTCGGTGTGGCCACACCCATGTTCTCCAACCAGCCAAGGCGGAACCCGACCTGAAGGTCGGTCTCCCAGGTCACAGCCAGGTCCGTCCGCATCCGCTCGAGGATCTCTTCGGGCCGATGGGGCCGCTCCCCGAGGTAGTCGAGCAACTCACGGACTCCGAGGACGTTCCGCTTCGCTGCCTCCAAGAGAAGCCGGGGTGAGGCATCCTTGAGGTAGGCCGCCCCTTCGGTCGTGAGGGCCAGGCGCTCTCCGGTTGCCTCGATCAGCCCGAAGCTCTTGGGCACTTGCCAGTAACCACGCGCCACTTTCTCGCTGGAGACCGACTCGAAGTCGTCGATCATCCAAGCCACCGCCTCAGCCATCGTGGGAGCCTCGCTGGCGACGAACCGCAGCATCCGATCCAGTGCTCCCTTCCAGGCTAGGCGGCCGCCCGGCAGCGGCCACAGTGACCGCGCCCTCCCGTCTGGCCGAGACGTACCGCTACCAGGCGCGGGCAGCTCAACCGATGCGGCTTCCTCCTCGGTGTCCTCTTCGGCTTCTGTTTCGGCCTCTGAAGAAAAAGCCTCCTCGTCGAGCTCGTAGACCGTCAACTTGCGACGGATCACTCCGATGTCGTGGTCAATGAGGAGGTCGAGAAGGCGATCGCCGTCCACGAGCGAGATCGGCATCCGAGTCTCGGAGGAGGCGTCCGCAACGGCATCCCTCGTAAAGCCAGAAAGCGTGATGATCAAGCCCCGCTCGTGAGGTCCCAACGCTCCGCGCAGCTCTCGCACCGTCCGGCCGCTGACGTTCTTGGCCCACCGCTTGACCTGGATCGCGGTCTGAACCCGAGTCACACCGCCGACGGTCAGCGTTGCGCGAACATCGATCCCACCGTCGCCGACGTACTTCGTCACCGCCACGTCCTCATACCCGACGGCGGTCAGGAGTTCGCCGATCAGTTCCTCGAAGAGCCGCGGATCGAGTTCGGCCAGCCTCTCTCGAAGCTGGTGCCTCACCTCGGTGTTCTTGCGCTGAATCGCACCGCCGAGCGGGTCGTCGGCCAAGGTGAGGCTGTACATCCCGCGACCGTGGGCGCGGAATCGCTGATCGCGCCCCGACAGATCGAGGCGCTTGATGTCCTGGCGAATGGCGACGTTCATCGAGGCTGCCGGCGTCTGGCCGCCAGGCTCGATGAGGCCAGCCGCTACGGCGAGATCCGTGATCTCGCGGTAGTGCATGGGGGCGCCCTTGGAGTGGCGCTTGAGAACTTCCTCGGCGGCGTCGGCGTAGGTCAGCGGCACGGTTTCGGTCTTGCGGAATTAGCCGCCGGGACGAGCTTCAGTACGAGCGAACCGGGCGAGCCGGGCCGCTCCCGAGCGGAGCTGTAGGAGCACACCACGAGAGGATACAGCAGATTAGTGTGAGACGGAGGCGCGTGGTGGGGTCAGGCTAGCGGCAGCCGCATCGCCGCAGCCACCCGGCGCCGCTGACGGCCGGCCCCGCTACCGCGCCTTCGCCTGCAACAGGATGTCGACCCGCCGGTTGAGCTGGCGGCCGGAGGCGCTGCCGTTGCTCGCCACCGGGTAGCCCTCGCCCATGCCGAGGGCGGAGATCCGGCCGCCGGCGACGCCGCGGGCGATCAGGTGGTTGGCCACGGCGCGGGCGCGGCGGTCGGAGAGAGCGAGGTTGTGGTCTTCGCTGCCGGTCGAGTCGGTGTGGCCCTGGACCACGACCGCGGTCTTCGGGTACTCGACGAGGACGCCGGCGACCTGATCGAGGGTCGCGCGGCCGCCGGCGTCGACGACCGCGGAGTCGACGTCGAACAGGATGTCCGACTGGAACTTGACCAGCAGCGCGTCCGGGCCGACGCGCTCGACGGTGGTGCCCGGGATGCGCGCGAGCTTCTCCTCCTGGTGGTCCATGTAGACGCCGACGCCGCCGCCGACCGCGGCGCCGATCGCGGCGCCGGCGAGGATCTCGTCGGCCTCGCGCTTGCCCTTGAGCAGCGCCGCGGCGGCGCCCGCGGCCGCGCCGATGCCGGCGCCTTTGGCGGTCTTGTCGCGCGCGGTCGTCCGCGGCGCCGGCTGGTAGGTGCTGGCGCAGCCCGCCGCCAGCGTGACGATCAGCGCGGCGGCGACGAGCGGGAGGAAGCGGCCGGCGCCGCGGGCGGGAATCCGGCGGCGTGGGGTGGTCGTCATGGCAGGTCTCCTCTCGGGATCGGCGGCGGCGCCGCCGTGTTCGGCGTTTGCGGTCGTCGAGCGGCCCGGCGCCCGCCGATCGCGGTGCCGCGGCCGCCTCCCGCGTGGGTTTCAAGCTGCGTGCCACCGGCCGGGCGACATCGCGCCAGAGGCGCGCCAGGGAGGCCGGGCGGCGCGCCCGCGGATCACGCGGGAGAGGGCTCGCGCGCGGGAGTACAATGCCCTCGCCATGCTGCCGAAACACGCCGACCGCGAGGCGATTCTCGCACTGCTCGAGGAGGAGGGGGGCCTCGAGCCCGGGGTGGCGACCCGGATCCACCGCAAGACCGGCGTGCCCGAGGCGGACGTCTACGGCGTCGCCACCTTCTACAGCCTGATCGCCGAGCCGGAAGCGGGCGTCCGAGTCTGCCAGGGCCTCTCGTGCATGCTCGCCGGCTGCGCCGGCCTGATGAAGGAGCTGCGCGCCGCCGGCCGCCCGGCGACCTTCGCCTCCTGCCTCGGCCGTTGCGACGTCGCGCCGGCGCTCTGGGACCCGGAGGCCGGGCGCGACGTGGTGCCGCCGCCCGGCTTGACCCCGAGCGGCGACGGGCTCGCGATCGACCTCGCGGCGGCCGACCCCTGCTGCTACGACGCCCTGCGGGTGGCGCGCGAGCGCGGCGGCGATCACGTCTGCGCCGAGATCGAGCGCTCGGGGCTCCAGGGCCGCGGCGGCGCCGGCTTCCCGGCGCACATCAAGTGGAACGCGGTGCGCCGGCAGGCCGAGACCGAGCGCTACGTGGTGCTCAACGCCGACGAGGGCGAGCCGGGCACGTTCAAGGACCGCGAGGTGATGCTGCGCCGCCCCCATCTGGTGATCGAGGGGCTGGCGATCGCCGCCGACTGCCTGGGCGCCGGCGACGTCTATCTCTACGTCCGCGGCGAGTTCGGCGCCGCTCGCGACGCGCTCGCGGGCGCGCTCGCCGAGGCGCGGCGACTCGGCGAGCTGGGCGGCGAGGTCCGCTGGCACTTCGTCGACGGCCACGGCGCCTACATCTGCGGCGAGGAGACGGCGCTGCTCGAGGCGATGGAGGGCAAGCGCGGGATGCCGCGGATGAAGCCGCCGTTCCCGGTCGAGAAGGGCTTCCGCGGCAAGCCGACGCTGATCCAGAACGTCGAGACCATCGCCTGCGTGCCCGCGATCCTCTCCCGCGGCGGCGACTGGTTCCGCGCCCAGGGACGGACCGAGCCCGGGCCCAAGCTCTACTGCATCTCGGGACACGTCGCCCGGCCCGGCGTCTACGAGGAGCCGCTCGGCATCACGCTCCACGAGCTACTCGAGCGCGCCGGCGGCGTGGTCGGACGGCTCAAGGCGTTCTCGCCCGGCGGGGCATCGAGCGGCTTTCTGCCCGCCGAGCGGGCGGACGTCCCGCTCGATTTCAAGTCGCTGGCCGCGGCGGGCAGCATGCTCGGCTCGGCCGGGGTGGTGGTCCTCAACGACACCGCCGACATGGTCGAGGCGGCGCTCAACCAGGCGGTCTTCTTCGAGGACGAATCGTGCGGCCAGTGCTCCCCCTGCCGGGTCGGCACCCGGATCGTGCGCGAGGCGCTCGAGCGCTACCGCGAGGGGGGCGATCCGGCGGTGCTCGGCCACCTCGGCGAGGTGAGCTGGGGGATGGCCGAGGCAAGCATCTGCGGCCTCGGCCAGGCCGCCGCGCTGCCGCTGACCAGCGCCATGAGATACTTCCCCGCGGAGTTCGGCCTGACCGTCGAGGGCCGCCCCGGCCCGGAGAGCCAAGAGCCGACATGAGCGACCGCAACCTGATCGTGATCGACGGCAACGAGGTCACGTTCGCCGCCGGCGAGACCGTCCTCCAGGTCGCCCGGCGCTCGGGCCTCGAGATCCCGACCCTCTGCCACGACGACCGGCTGACCCCGGCCGGCGCCTGCCGCCTGTGCCTGGTCGAGGTCGACAAGGCGCGGCTGATGCAGCCCTCGTGCGCGCTCCGGGCGACGCCGGGCATGGTGGTGCGCACCGCGACCGCCAAGGTCGAGCGCAACCGCCGCTTCATCCTCTCGCTCCACCTCGCCGACACCGTCGCCGAGCGCGCCGCCGCGGAGGACAACAACCCGTCGCGCCTCTTCGCGATGGCCGACCGCCACGGCACCGCGGGCGCGTGGCCGCAGCTCGCGACGATCCGCGCCGGGCGGCCGCACGACGTCAACCGCTTCATCACGTTCCGCCCCGACCGCTGCATCGCCTGCGGCCTCTGTACCCGCTACTGCGACGAGGTCGAGGCGGTGAGCGCGATCACCCTCGCCGGCCGCGGCGCTGCGACCACGATCTCGACCGTCGACGGCCGCTCGCTCACCGACACGACGTGCGAGCTGTGCGGCGGCTGCGTCGACGTCTGCCCGACCGGCGCGATGACCGAGAAGCAGGCGCTCGCCTACGGCAAGCCCGAGCGCGAGCTGGAGAAGGTGCGCACCACCTGCAACTTCTGCGGCGTCGGCTGCCAGATCGACCTCAACGTCGACCGCGCCGCCAACCGCGTGGTCAAGGTCACGAGCCCGCCGCCGGGGACGACCGTCAACGACGGCAACCTGTGCGTCAAGGGGCGGTTCGCCAACGACTTCATCCACCACCCCGACCGCCTCACCGAGCCGCTCATCCGCGGCGCGGACGGCGAGCTGCACCCCGCGAGCTGGGACGAGGCGCTCGACCGCGTGGTCGCGGGGCTCAACGGCGTCGCCGAGCGCCACGGCCCGGACGCGCTCGCGTTCATCAGCTCCTCCCGCTGCACCGGCGAGGAGAACTACCTGGTCCAGAAGATGGCCCGCGCAGCCTGGCGGACGCACAACGTCCACCAATGCGCCGCCACGTGACACGCCCCCACGGTCGCCGGTCTGGTGACCACGTACGGGGCGGGGGCGATGACCAACTCGATCCCGGAGATCCGCGACGCGGACTTCCTGTTCGTCACCGGCTCGAACACCACTGAGGCGCACCCGATCATCGCCATGGAGATGAAGCGGGCGGTGCGCCGCGGCGCCCGGCTCGCGGTCGCCGACCCGCGCGCGATCTGGCTGACCGAGATCGCCGACTGGCACCTCCAGATCCAGCCCGGCACCGACGTCTGGCTGCTCAACGCGATGGCGCACGTGATCGTCACCGAGGGGCTGGTCAACCGCGCCTACATCGAGACCAACACCGAGAACTTCGAGGCCGTGCGCGAAACCGTGCTGCGATACCCGCCGGAGGAGGCCGAGAAGGTCACCGGCGTGCCGGCCGAGACCATCCGCGAGGTCGCGCGCGCCTACGCCACGACCGAGAAGGCGGGGATCTACTACACCCTCGGCATCACCGAGCACACGACCGGCACCGACAACGTCTACGCGCTCTCGAACCTGGTGCTGATGACCGGCCACCTCGGCCTCCGATCGGCGGGCATGAACCCGCTGCGCGGCCAGAACAACGTCCAGGGCGCGAACGACGCCGGCGCGACGCCGGTCTTCTACCCCGGCTACCAGCGCTGGGACGACCCCGCGGTGCGCGAGAAGTACGCCGCCGCCTGGGGCGTGCCGCAGAGCGAGCGCAAGGGGCTCAACCTCAACGAGATGATGAAGGCGATGATCGCCGGCGAGATCCGCGGCATCTTCCTCATGGGCGAGGACATCGTGGTCTCGGAGCCGAACGTCGGGCGGGTCGAGGAGGCGATGAACCACCTCGAGTTCGTCGCCGTCCAGGACATCTTCTTCACCGAGAGCTGCCACTACGCCGACGTCGTGCTCCCCGCCGCCTGCTTCGCCGAAAAGGAGGGGGTCTTCACCAACTCCGACCGCCGGGTGCAGCGCGTGCGCAAGGCGGTCGAGCCCCCCGGCCAGGCGCGTGCCGACTGGCAGGTGCTCGCCGAGATCCTCCGCCGCGCCGGGGTCCCGGCCGACTACGAGCACCCGCGCGAGATCTACGCCGAGCTGGCCGCGCTGGCGCCGAAGTTCGCCGGCATCTCGCACCAGCGGATCGAGCGCGAGGGGGGGCTGCAGTGGCCGGTGCCGACGCCCGACTCGCCGAGCACCGAGTACCTGCACAAGGGGGGCGTGCTGCGCGGCAAGGGGCTGTTCCAGCCGGTCGAGTTCCGCCCGCCCTTCGAGTGCGCCGAGCCGGAGTACCCGCTGGTGCTCTCGACCGGCCGTACGCTCTACCACTACAACGTCGCCACCCAGACCCGGCGTTCGGAGGGGCTCTCGGCCAAGCAGCCGGAGGCGTTCGTCGAGATCTCGCGCCGCGACGCCCAGAAGGCCGGCGTCGCGGACGGCCAGCTCGTCGACGTCGTCACCCGCCGCGGCCGCGTGCGCTGCCGCGCGATGGTCAGCCGCCAGGTGCGCCGCGGCTGCATCTGGATGCCCTTCCACTTCCCCGCCGCGCGCACCAACCGCCTGACCACCGACGCCGGCGACGCCGTCACCGGCACCGGCGAGTACAAGGTCTGCGCCGCGCGCCTCGAGCCGGTGCGCCCCGAGGAGCAGCCGGCGCGGACCGGCGAGGCGGTCTTCCCCGGCGCCTACGCGGCGGTCGGGGACTGAGCAGCTCGAGAGTCCCACACCCAGGAAGCGAAGCGCCGGCCGGCGCGGTCCGGTCGGGGCGCCTCGCGCGCCTTGATATCACGTCGCACCCGGTGATATCATGCCTCCGCCATGGTACGGACGATCGTCAGCCTCGCCGAGGAGGAAAAGGAGTGGCTCGACCGGCGCTCCCGGCAGGAGGGGGTGCCGATGACGGAGGTGGTCCGCCGGGCGGTCCGCCGGCTGCGCGAAGAGGCGGAGCGCGAGGAGTCCTCCCTCGACGCGCTGCTCGAGCGGACGTCGGGGATCTGGCCCGGCGAGGACGGGCTCGCGCATCAGATCCGGATGCGGGACGAGTGGGAGCGATGAGGCTGCTGCTCGACTCGGTGATCGTGATCGACCACCTCAACGGCATCCCCGCCGCCGGCGACTACCTGCGCACCCACGCCGAGGAAGCGTCGATCTCGGTGATCACGCGCGCGGAGGTGCTCGCCGGGTTCGCCTCGGAGGAGGAGGCCGCCCCCGCCGCCGCCCTCCTCGACCGCTTCCCCCTGCTGCCGATCGACGGGCCGATCGCCGACACCGCCGCCCGCCTTCGGCGCGAGGTCCGCTGGAAGCTCCCCGACGCTTTCCAGGCCGCGCTCGCCCAGCGCCACGGCCTGACCCTGGTCACCCGCAACACCCGCGACTTCCCCCCCGACCGGCACCGGTTCGTGCACGTTCCCTACCGGGTCTGAGCGCGCCGGCGGCGGCCTCGGCTCAGGGACCGGCCACCGACGGCGGCGGGCCGGGAACTTGACGTCCGAAGGCCCTGGCGGCATCGATCCAGAGATCGATCGCTTCGCGACAGTTTGTCAACGCGGCATCGGCCGTCTCGCCGTGCGCCGCACAGCCAGGGAGCTCCGGGACCTCCGCGATGAACGCGCTATCGTCCTCGCTCCAGGAGAGGATGATCTCGTACTTGTGCATCGGTTTTTCGGGTTTCGGCAGCGGCCCAATCGTACCAAGTCCCTGGGCGCCGCTGCTGTTCGGTGCCGGAGTTGACACAGCGTACGCTTTGCCGTACGCTCGCGACATGAAGGCCATCTCCGCCACCGAGGCTCGCAAGCGCCTCTACAAGCTGCTCGACGAGGTCGCGGTCACCAGCGAGCCGGTCCAGATCACCGGGCGGCGAGCGAACGCCGTGCTGGTCTCGGAGGCCGATTGGCGGGCGCTCGAGGAGACCGTCTACCTCAGCTCGATCCCCGGCATGGCCGACTCGATCCGCAAGGGCATGGCGACCCTGGTCGAGGAGTGCGTCGAGGAGCTGGACTGGTGAACGGCTGGCGGGTTGTCTACACCCGCCAGGCGAAGAAGGACGCGCGCAAGCTGGCGGCCGCCGGGCTCAAGTCCAAGGCGCTATTCCTGCTGCGGATTCTCGAGGAGGATCCGTTCCGCCGCCCGCCGCCGTTCGAGAAGCTCGTGGGCGATCTCGCCGGCGCCTTCTCGCGGCGCATCAACGTGCAGCACCGCCTGGTCTACCAGGTCCTCGAGGAGGAGCGGGTGGTCAAGGTGCTGCGCATGTGGACCCACTACGAGTGACGGCAGCGTTGACCCGGTTACTCCGCCTTGAGCACCGTCACCGGGTCGGTGCGGGCGGCGCGGGCGGCGGGCACGTAGTTGGCGATCAGGGCGACGGCGGCGAGGAGGGCGAGGGCGGCGGCGAACGCGAGGGGGTCGAGCGCGCTGACGCCGAAGAGGAGGGATTCGAGAAGGCGCCCGGCGAGGGCGGCGAGGAGGAGGCCGAGGAGCGCGCCGGCGCCGACCAGGGCCAGACCGCCGCGCACCACCATGCCGACGACCGCGCCGCGCCGGGCGCCGAGCGCGAAGCGGATCCCCAGCTCGCGGCGCCGGCGCGCCACCGAGAAGGCGATCACGCCGTAGAGGCCGAGGCTCGCGAGCGTCAGCGCGAGCAGGCCGAAGACGCCGAGCATCGCCGCGCCCATGCGCGCCGGGTACAGTGTGACGCCCATGAAGCCGGCGAGCGTGGTGGTGTCGGTGAACGCCAGCTCGGGGTCCAGCTCGAGCGCGAGGCGGCGCAGCTCGCCGGCCAGCGGCGTGGCGTCGCCGGCGGCCGCCGAGGCGAGCAGGTAGCCGCTCCGCTGGGGGCTCTGGCTGCGCGCGAAGTGGATCATCGGCCGCGGCGTCTCGCCGGCCGAGCGCACCTTGTAGTCCGCGCTCACGCCGACGACCTCGAAGAGGGTGCCGTCGGCGGCGCCGACGCGGAAGCGGCGCCCGATCGCCTCCGGCGGGCCGCCCCAGAAGCGCCGCGCCGCGGCGGCGCTGACGACCGCGACGCGCGGGCCGTCGGGGAGGTCGCCCTCGGCGAAGCCCCGCCCCGCGTGCAGGCCCACGCCGAGGACGTCGAAGTAGTCGCGGTCGACCCAGGTGACGTCGAGCGGGACGCCCGGATCGCCGGGCGCGGCCTCGAGGCTGTCCGGGTAGATCGACTGGAAGTGGAGGTTGACGTCGAACGGCACGCGTGTCGCGACCGCCGCCCCGGCGACGCCGGGCAGCGCGGCGGCGCGTTCGCGCAAGGCGGCGAAGAAGCGCTCCGCCTCCGCGGCGTCGTAGCCGTGCATGCCGAGGTGGAGCCCGAGCGCCGCCACCCGTTCGGGGGCGAAGCCCGGGTCGAGCGCGCGGGCGGCGAGCAGGCCCCGGCCGAGGAGCGCCGCCGCCACCAGGAAGACGACCGTGATCGCGACCTGGGCGACGACCAGCGCGCCGCGCAGCCGGGAGACGCCGCCGCCGCTGTCCCGGGCGCCGCTTCGGAGGTCGGCGACCAAGTCCGCGCGCGCCGACTGGCGCGCCGGCAGCAGGCCGAAGAGGAGCACCGAGGCGAGCGCGAGGCCGCCGGTGAAGAGGAGCACCCGGCCGTCCACTCCGAGATCGAACCCGACCGAGAACGGGATCGGCGGCTGCCAGGCGAGCAGGAGCGCAATCGTCGCGCGCGTGACCAGTACGGCGAGCGCCGCGCCGGCCGCCGCCAGCACCAGGCTCTCGGCGAGCAGCCCGCGTACCAGGCGGCCGCGGCCGGCGCCGAGCGCGAGGCGGATCGCGACCTCCCGCCGGCGGCTTTGCGCGCGGGCGAGGAGCATGCTCGCGAGGTTGGCGCAGACCACGACCAGCACCAGGCCGACGGCGCCGAGCAGGACCGCGGCGGCGGGGCCGACCACGCGGTCGACGTCCGGGTGCAGCCGGACCTCGGCGAGCGGGCGCACGACCGCCCCCACCCCCTCGTTGGTCACCGGGTGCTCGGCGGCCAGCCGGCTCATCACCGCCTGGGCCTGCGCCGCCGCCCGGGCGCGCACCGCCGCCCGCTCCCCTCCGCCGCCGGTCGCCAGGCGCCCCTTGAGCCAGAGCCAGCGATAGCCCCGCCGCTCGAGCGCGGTGCGGCCGGGATCGCCGTGGACGGCGTTGATCTGCCCGGCCGGGTCGATCTCGCCCGCCCGCACCGCCGGCACCCACAGCTCCGCCGCCAGCCCGGGGAGGAGCCCGGCGAAGCTCGCCGGCGCGATCCCGACCACCTCGTAGCGCTGGCCGTTGAGGCGGATCGTCCGGCCGACGATCCCGGGGTCGGCGCCGAAGCGCCGCTGCCACAGGCCGTCGCCGAGCACGACCACGCGCGGCGCGTCGGGGCCGGCGTCGTCCTCGGGGAGCAGCAGGCGGCCGCGCGCCGCGCGCACGCCGAGGACCTCGAACCCGTTGCCGGTGATCAGCTCGCCGACGAGCACCTCGCTGCGCTCGCCGTGCTGGAGCGTCGCGATCGCCGTCGCGTGGCCGACCAGGCCGGCGAAGGCGGCGACGCCGTCGCGCAGGTCCAGATAGTCCGCGTAGGAGCTGGTGGCGAACGGCTCCTCGCGCCAGCTCGAGTAGACGTGGACCAGCTCGTCCGGGCGCTCGACCGGCAGCGGGCGCAGCAGGATCGCGTTGACGACGGCGAAGATGGTGGCGTTGACGCCGATCCCCAGCGCGAGCGTCGCGACCGCGACCGCGGTGAAGAGCGGCGTGCGCGCGAGCGTGCGCAGGGCCTGGCGCAGATCGCGCAGGACGTCGGGCATGGCGGCTCCCTCCGCCGGCAGCCTACTCCCCGCGCCGGCGTCCGGTTTCGCAGCCGGTGCTGCGCAGCCGATTTTTGCGCAGCCGGTGCTGTGCAGCCGGTGCTGCGCAGCCGGTATAGTCTCACCCCTGAAGCGACTCGATGCGGGCCCCGGCCGGGGGCTCGGGGAGGGGGCGGCGATGGTCGATCGGATCTCCCGGCTCGCGGCCGGGCTCGGCCTCGTGGCCTGCGTCGCGGCGCTGCTCGCGCCGCCCGCGACGGCCGACGAGTGGCGGCGCAAGGTCGATCCCTGGGTGCTCGAGCGGGTGGCGCCGCGCGCCGGCGAGGCGGCCGCCGGCGAGGCGGCCGCCGCCGAGGCCGAGTTCCTGGTCTTCCTCGCCGCGCAGGCCGACCTGTCCGCGGCGCGGCGGCTCCCGACCAAGGCCGAGAAGGGCCGCTTCGTCTTCGCCCGCCTGACCGAGGTCGCCGCGCGCACCCAGGGGCCGGTGCTCGCCGAGCTCGCCGCCCTCGGCATCCCCCACCGCCCGTACTGGATCGCGAACATGATCTGGGTGCGCGGCGGCGCCGGCGCCGTCCAGGCGATGGCCGAGCGCGCCGATGTGGCGCGCGTGCTCGCCAACCCCTGGGTGCGGGCCGAGCTGCCCGAGCCGGCGGGCGCGCCGGCGCCCGAGACGCCCGACGTCGTCGAATGGGGCGTGCAGCAGATCGGCGCCCCGATCTTCTGGGCCGAGGGGATCACCGGCCAGGGGGTGGTGGTCGCGGGCCAGGACACCGGCTACGACTGGGACCACGCGGCGCTGATCGGCAAGTACCGGGGCTGGAACGGCTCGGTTGCCGACCACGACTACAACTGGCACGACGCGATCCACGTCCCGAACGCCTCCTGCCCCGCCGACTCGCCCGAGCCCTGCGACGACAACAACCACGGCACCCACACCATGGGCACGATGGTCGGCGACGACGGCGGCAGCAACCAGATCGGCGTCGCGCCCGGCGCGCGCTGGATCGGCTGCCGCAACATGAACCAGGGCAACGGCACGCCGGTCACCTACAGCGAGTGCTTCCAGTTCTTCGTCGCCCCGACCGACCTCGGCGGCGCCAACCCCGACCCCGACCTCGCGCCCCACGTCATCAACAACTCCTGGGCCTGCCCGCCGTCGGAGGGGTGCGTCGACCCGGCGGCGCTCCAGGCCGTGGTCGAGAACACCCGCGCCGCCGGCATCGCGGTCGTGGTCTCGGCCGGCAACTCGGGCACGGGGTGCGGCACGGTCAGCAGCCCGCCGGCGATCTACGACGCCGCGTTCTCGATCGGCTCGACCACCATGTCCGACGCGATCTCGGGCTTCTCCAGCCGCGGCCCGGTAACGATCGACGGCAGCAACCGGATGAAGCCGGACGTCGCGGCGCCCGGGTCCGGCGTGCGCTCGTCGGTGCCGGGCGGCGGCTACGGCAGCTCCTCGGGCACCAGCATGGCGAGCCCCCACGTCGCCGGGCAGGTCGCGCTGCTGCTCGCCGCCGCTCCCGATCTCGCGGGCGACGTCGACGCGATCGAGGAGTGCATCCGCGCGACCGCGGTCCCGCTGTGGAACACCCAGACCTGCGGCGGCATCCCGGCGGGCGAGGTGCCGAACCACGTCTTCGGCCACGGCCGCGTCCAGCTCGTCTGGCCGCTGCCCGCCGCCTGCGCGCCGTCGTTGATCTTCGCCGACGGTTTCGAGAGCGGCGACACCTCGGCGTGGTCGCCGGCCGGGCCATAGGCGCGCGCGCTCGGCGCCGGGATCGAGCGCCGACCAGTCGAGGGGCCGGCGAGGCTCCGCCGGCCCCTCGGATCGGCGATCCTCAGCAGTAGTAGATCCAGCAGCCGTAGTTGGCGTAGGCGTCGACCACCCACTGGCCGCCCTGGTAGTAGCACGAGCAGGTGTAGACCACCTGGAACGAGCAGCGGCCGGCGGTGCCGTAGTTCTGGCAGTCGGCGTTGACGTACGCCAGGAGCTGCGACCGGACGTCGCTCTGGGCGGCGGCGCAGTCGGCTCCGTGCCCCCAGTGCGAGGCGGCGCCGCCTCCGGGCGAGGTGGTGAAGCCGGTGCCGCAGTGGTGGCAGGGCGGCGCGGCGGGCTTGGGGGCGGGGGTCCACTGCGGGACCTCCGTGAACAGGGACGGGTCGGCGGCGAACGCGGGGGCGACCGCGACGAGACAGAGGGCGACGGCGGCGAAACCGAGGCGACAGACGCTCATCTCAGGACTCCTCTCGTCGAGACTCGGCGACATTGCAGAGCCTCAAGGATGTAGGTCCTGAAGATCTTATCTACGCATGGCTATGAAAGCAACTCTTGCGCGTCCGCGACGCAACCCGACCCCGCCGCCTCACTCGCCCGCGCGGCCCACCCGCAGGTGGAGCGGCCAGCGCACCGGCCTCAGCGCCTCCGGATCGCCCCAGGCGGCGTACAGGTCGCTGGCGACGAGGGCCACCGGGTCGGCGCCGCGCGCGCGCCGGTAGCGCTGGGTCGCCGACCAGGTGGCGAGGTAGCCGAGCAGGTGCTCGAGGGTCCACTCGGTGCTCATCTCGAACGCCGGCGGCTCGACTTCGCGGAACGGGAACGGGAGCGTGCGGTAGCCGGCCTCGAGCAGGCGCCGCTCGGGTGGCCAGTACTCCCCCACCACCCGCGAGTAGTAGCGGCCGATCACGGCGTTGACCCGCGGCTCGACGTCGAGCAGGTTGTAGCACCAGGCGGCGAGCGCGCCGCCGGGGGCGAGCACCCGCCCCGCCTCGGCGTAGAACGCCGGCAGGTCGAGCCAGTGGAGCGCCTGGGCGACGGTGACGAGGTCGGCCGCGGCGTCCGGCAGGCCGGAGGCCTCGGCCGGCGCGACGCGGTACTCGACGCCCGGCTCGGGCTCGGCGCGGGCGACCTGGGCGGCCGAGGAGTCGGTCGCGACCACGCGCCGGAAGTGCGGCGCGAGGCCGACCGCGGCCTGGCCGCTGCCGGTCGCGCAGTCCCACGCCAGCCGCGTGCGCGCGGGCAGGGTCGCGAGCCAGTCGAAGAGCGCCGGCGGGTAGCCGGGGCGGTAGCGGGCGTAGCCGTCGGCGACGGCGGAGAAGTGATCGGAAGACATGGGCGGGC